>JASMKV010000257.1 GCA_030749035.1 Myxococcota bacterium
AAAATGGGTGAAGGTGAAAAAACCAATTATTTTATCAAAGGCGAGCTGGTGCGCTGGCTGCCTGAACCGCCCAAAGAAGAGACTGAAGAAAACACATCCGAAGAAAGTGAGAGTATGAACCAATGAAAAAAATATGCTGCCTTGGTCTTTTGTTGGCCAGCCTTGCTGGTTGCACGGTCAAAAATGCCCACATCTATCCGCAACATGTTAGGGACAAATATCTCATCACCACCGGCGACATTGACCAGCCTTATGACTCTTTAGGATTGATTCAGGTCACCAAAGTAGGGGTGACCTTTTTTGGTTTTATCGACATCCTTGACGCCAATTTACAAGGTATGTTTCAGGAGGCCCTTCTCATCGAGCTCGAAAAAGCGGGCGCCGATGGCATCATCAACATGCATTTCCATGAAGTCCAACACACCACCGCCACGCGGATCTTTTTTCTCTTTCTGCCCTTTATCCCACTGCCCAACAGTGTGGAAGTGACTGGGGAGTTGATTAAGTTTAAAAGAGCAGAATCTTAGATTATCGGACTTCGGACACTCGCCTTGTACCGACTAGCTTTCGACGCGCCTTTGTGGCGCCTCTCAACCAGTCTCACAACGGCTCGCACGGTCGTCGGTCGTCGGTCGTCGGTCGTCGGTTATCGGTCGTCGGTAGTCGGTAGTCGGTAGTCGGACTTCGGACACTCGCCTTGTATCGACTAGCTTTCGGCGCGCCTTTGTGGCCACTCACCTATTCGACTACAAGTTTTTTGCTGCCAAAACGCAAAAAACTTAAGTCTCTCAACGGTTCGCACCTCAACCAGTCTCACAACGGTTCGCACACTTCGCGCACTCACAGCAAGTCTCCGTATTGGCTCGCACGGTTATCGGACACTCGCCTACTCGACTAAGCTGCGGCTATCCCTCCAGGCACCCGCAGCAAGTCTCCGTATTGGCTCGCACGGTTGTCGGCAGTCGGTAGTCGGTTTTCGGTCATCGAACGCCTCAAACCAAAATGCCTGCACCAAAGCAGGAAAAAGAGTTGGGGTCATTCCCCAACATGAGCGCCGCATCCCCAGGCCAAAAAAGAATTGGGCATGAAAAAAGCGCTAGCTTCAAGCACTTAATGGCACCCGGCAGGGCATGCAAATTGCACTATCTTTAAAATAACATTAGCGGCCCCCTGAGGTAACACATGAAATATTGTCCAATCTACATTGCACTTCCGTTCTTCATTCTCTCTACGGCCTGCGGAAGTGAAATGGATTTGGGCCATGCCAACCTTGCCTTCGAAACCAAAGAGTCCAATGAAAGTGATGCATCCAAAAGTTCTTCTCAAGTCGAACAACAAAAAGCCCGAAGCAGAAACCGACGGAGAGTGTTCCGACTCTGGTCGAAACTGTAATGGAACAAATTTAATGGGCCAAACATTTACCTGTTCAGATCCATGGATAGGATACAACGATTGTCAATCTGCGTACAATATCAATGGCAGTTGTTGGTGGTGTGATACAACAGAATCCTGCACATGCGGCAAGGAATCTTGTCCTGCTCCAGATGACAATTGCCCCGGTATTTATGAAAATTTCGAAGAATACATAGAGGATTTGATTGCCGGCAACACCGACGCTTCCACCAACGCTCTTGAGCACTTTGCAGATTCCCTACTTAAATGTGGCTTAAAGGAGGCTGTTCATGGCTGTACAAATCCACCCTATGATTGTGACGGAAAAGATTTGATTCGAAAAATTGCACTATTTCAAAATGCCTGGAAAAGCATGAATATGGATGGCTTTTCCGATACGGCTTTTGTGCTCTATGAAGATTCAGATGTTCAGTTTGGCTTGAATTACTTCTATCCTGGAGTACCGAATATCGTCACCATCCCTAATTCGTCCGACAAAACCTATGATTTTTTATTTAAATCCTACGGCCTCAGAGCAGACTTTTTGGCCAGTATAAAACTCCCTGTACTTGGATGGGTCCATTTAGACAACTTATGGGCCGGCTGTTGTCGCTGGGGAAACTGTTCAGATCCGGATTGGCAATGCAGCCCTTTTGAAGTTGCAATCAGATTATCTGCTGTCGAGGATGCTGATGGTGCTTTGGAGCGTATCGACGTGCAAATACCGGTCGAATATTCCAATCCCTGGACTGGCAACCAAATCACGCTTGGTTTTCATTCGTTTTGTATGAATTGGAATGAGACCACATGGTGGAATCCGGCCTCCTGGATTGCCGAAGGCGTCGAAGCATTACTTAACCTTGCCCTTAATATTGGCATGGATCTTAAGATGACCCAAATATTTGATAAGGCATTTGGTCCTGCTGCTAATGGTGCATACACTGTTTATAGCATTCCAATGCGCTGGGCGGAAAAATCAAAACAATATTTTATCGCCCGGGGTATGGAATATGAGGGTTGGCTGAGCCAGACTTTGCCTGATTACGATGAATTTCAATGCTCGAATCTCGGTGACATCACCAGTGATGGGACTTGGAATGTGCTGGATATAACCGCTCTTGCTAATTGTGTGCTGTCAGGCTCCTGTGGTCAACATGAAAATGGCTGTGCCGCTGATATAAACGGTGATGGTGGGTATAATGTGCTGGATATAACCGCTCTTGCTAATTGTGTCCTCGCACAAAACTGTTCAGGTTAAGGATGCAAAAGTCACAACCTCTGCAATTCCCCCACCGGATCTTGCACCACCCCAACGCGTTCTCTTATCTTTTCCAAAAGCAGATAAAAGGCCGGCACAATAAAGAGCGTGATCAAGGTCGCAAACATAATCCCAAACCCTAAGCTAATCGCCATCGGAATCAGAAAGCGGGCCTGCACTGAAGGCTCAAAAATCATCGGCAGCAGCCCAAAAAAGGTCGTTAAGGAAGTGAGCATAATCGCCCGAAATCGTCGTTGCACGCCAGCAAGAGCTGCTTCAACAGCTGTTTTCCCCGCATCTCTGAATCTGTTGATGGCGACAATCAACACCAACGAATCGTTCACCACCACCCCCGAAAGGGCCACAAAGCCCATCATCGAAATAAAGCTCAACCCATAACCCATGACAATATGCCCAAAGACCATGCCGACAAAGCCAAAAGGGATGGCCAACATAATGAGAAAGGGCTGGGTATAGGAACGAAAGGCCACCGCCAAAAGCGCGAACATGGCAATCAAGGCCACCATATAATTCTTCGCAATCGCCCCCATGCTCATATGCTGACGGCGTTGCTCGCCGCCCAAAGAGACACTTAAACCCGGATTATCGCTTTTAAGCTGACCTATAAAATCCGCCCTTACCGAGCGCACCACCTTATTGCTCTCCACTTTTTTTGCGTCCACATCGGCGGTCACATGAATGACGCGTCTGCCATCTTGTCTGTGAATATTCGTATAGGAACGACCGCGTTTGACCTCGGCGGCTTCCCTTAAAGGGATTTCACCTTTCACCGTATTGAGCATCAACTCTTCTAAATGATATTCACTCTCGCGCTGATGGCGCGGCAAGCGCACATAGGTGCGGATCTCTTCGCGACCCCGAAGTTGTCTTTGTGCCTCGACGCCAAAAAAAGCCGAACGGATTTGCCTCGCCAATTGGATTTCATTTAAACCCGCTTCAATCGCCTGAGGTTTTAGTTTAAAAGAAAGCTGTTCTTTCCCCGCGGCAAAGCCATCATCGATATCCAAAACGCCATCATAAGTGGCAAGATGTTCTCCAAGTTGCTGCGCAGCACGTTCCAATAAAGCATCATCCCGATGACTTAAAACAAAATCAATCGCCTCGCCGCTACCCGCACCAATCGCAAAGCGGAAATTTAAATTCTCAGCGCCGGCAATTTCTCCGACTTCCTCGCGCCAACGGGTGGCAAATTCGCGCGCGCTAAAATCCCGTTTGTCTGAAGCCACCAGATAGACACCCACCTGTGCCAAATGGCTGCCTGCCCTGTCCCGACGACCATGCGGACCACCTCCCGGGCGCGCATTCCCTTTAGAACCGGACTCTGAAAAGATGCCTAAGGTGCTTTCTTTTTTGCTGCCAAATTCGCTAAGTGCTTTATCCAAAGCGACATTCATGCGCTTTTCCAAAGCCCTGGTCTCCTCGACGGGTGTGCCAAAAGGCATCGTCAACGTCGCCACCACCTGATCCGATTCTATCTTGGGCAAAAAGGTAAACTTAATCCAGCCACCACTCACAATCCCCAACGCCACAAAAAAGAGCATCAGCCCTAAAGCAATCGTCAAAAAGATATTGCTGGTTGACCAGCGCACCCAATCGGTAAACCGACCCTGAATAAACGCCTGTAACCTGGTGCTGAATTTGGCCTGAATCTGATTGAGACGCTCAATCAACACGCTGCCCTTGCCTTTACGGGTGTGGGCCAAATGGGCTGGTAAAATAAAGAGTGATTCAACCAAGGATAGAATCAGCACGGCGATAACAACCACCGGGATATTCTTAAAAAACTTGCCCGAAATCCCCGGCACAAA
>JASMKV010000258.1 GCA_030749035.1 Myxococcota bacterium
AAACTCAACGAGCTTGAGGCACCACTGGATAACCTTGCTTCGCTTTTGCAGAGTCAACGGTTTGATGTGCAGTACGATCAGGTTTCCCGGTATGTTTCGAACGATGAGACCGCGGCTTATGGTGTGACGGTCTCGAACTACAGCACGACCAAGGACGTAGACGATTCGGGTGAGTCAAGTTATGCCGGCGGTGGCAAATGGACGCCAACGCGCGTTTTCCCTCTTTACGATTGGAATCATGGTGGCTCGCGTGAAGATGGTAATACGACGCCGACAAGCGAAAACACGGACTGGGTGGCGATCGATCCAGTCAATTTTACGCCGCGAATGGGGGAAGATAATTGGAACAGTTTAACTTTCGACCCAGGTGAGAAATATTTTGTGATGACTTCAACGCCTGGCTATTTGTTTTGGGTGCATTTTAATGCTGGACGTTGGGATGTTGGTGATGGGCTTAGTGAGCAGCACGACAAGTGTGCTTTGCTGGCGAGCTTGCAACATCCAGTGGATGCGGCGCCACCTTATATTCAGGGGCCCTGTCCAGGTGATTATGGTGATAATGAGGTTTTTTGTGGTGAGGTGGCTTTTGAGGACCAACCGGTTGCCGGTTGGTACTTTGAGCATGGTGATGATGATTCGAATTGCGAAGAGCCAGGCGAAATGCTGATTTTTTGTCCGAGCGATGAAGGTGAGATTGTTGATGCAAGCGATAACGCATACAACCCATGGAGCAGTTGGGAGAGTGATCATACTCATGATTGGCGCGGCTCTTGTCAGGATCATAGTTTAGATGACTACGATGGTGCGCCGGACTGTTCGAATGTCGCATCCAAGTTTGTTTATAGTTTGCAAAATGAAGATGCCTGGGAGCCGACGGCTTTACCCTGGTATGGCCCCTGTTACCCGGTTTTTGGGGGCAGCGCGCCTGATGAGGATGGCGATTACCAAACGAGTTTAGAGACCTATGAAGCCCTTAAGTGGAGCAATGATGTGCGCTCGTGTGTGGATGTGGAGCCAGCGAACGGTCAGTGTGATTTGGTTGAACGTGCGGAGATGGTTGGCTCGGACAAATTTATTGTTGGTAAGGAGATACCAGCTTACAAGCTTGGCCAGGTCCAACGTGTTGATGAGTATGACAACAACGAGAATGTGGTTCGCTCGACGGTCAACGACTGGCTTTACTTGCCTTATTCGGATTCGGAAGAAGGAGGCTATCTTCCAGGGCAGGGCGTCTTTATCGGGACCTCCCGTCTGGTGGGCAGCAGCTTAAGTCAGGATGGCCTTTCTGGGGTGATGCAGAGTCAGTACAGCGACTTTGACCGTTACCTTGGTGAACCCATGTCGGTGCGCACCAGTGATGCTTCGGGCTCCTGTCAGCTTGTCGAGAAATCCTATGCCTATGCGTATTCAGATGTCACACTTGATGGGTCTTCGGACGACTGGCCTTTTAAAGGCAGCTTTTTGCATATGTTCGATTTACCTAAAGAGGAATCAGTTTCTGATTGCTCTACGGGTGAGGATGTTTTGGTGAAGCGGACCAAGTATGGCTATGAGCAGGGCTGGTGTGCCCCCTTGTTCAGCGACAATTGCGATGTAAGTGCGCAGACGGCCTGGTTGCCCAGTCAGGTGCGTGAGCAGCGTGGCAGTGATGATTTGGTGACAGTTCAGGATGTTAAGGCTTACGATAGGTATTTTAATCCTCTTGTGGTTGCCGATGGTTTAAATCACGAAGTGATTTACCGTTATGGCAGTAATGATGACCCATGTGGGCTAAGTGGTGTTGGAAACTATAGTGGTCATAACGATTACCTTTTTGTTTCGGAGAGTGAATTTGGCAGCGGCTTGCTGACCTGTGTTGAGAATGATTTAGGGCATAGGAGTATTTTTGGTTACGATACGACGCGTCGCTTAACAGAGATCCAGGATGCGAACGGTGTGACGACAACCTATGGGTACAATGCGCATGGTCGTTTAAGCACAGTTGATTTGCCGGATACTGGTTCAGATACGTTGGCGATTGATTTGGCTTATGGCTACGATGAAAGCTCCAACGCGGATTATACGGTGAGCACGGTGAGCACGACGCATTATTTTGGTGATGCACGCTCTCATATCACATCGGCCCAGTCGGATGGTTTTGGTCGTGTGGTTCAAAAAACGACAGGTCTTGGTGATGGCCAGAGCCTGATTGAAAATAGCTTTTACCACTGCCAACATTATGCGACGTGCAATGGGCGTGGTGAGCTGGAAGGAAGCTCGCAGATTTTTGCCGCAGCGGTCGCAGATGCGTCTTCTTTTGCGATCAGTCATTATACGCTTGACCCATCATCTGCGGCCTTAACGGCTTATGAAGCCAATCCCTTGGGGCGTGTGGCAGAGACGACCCGTATTGGTGGGGGTATTGGTAGTGTCTCAACGGCGTACAGTTATGGTTCTTTAGATTCTTTTTTGAGCACAACGGTTCAGGATGCACAGCAAAAAAGTGACGGTGTAGGGGAAAATGTAGCCTTGAATGATGGTTTTGGTCGTGTGGTCCAAACGCTTGATGCGTCCTCTGCCAGCACGTCTTTTGAGCGCGACTACTTTGAAAACATCGTTGAGATCACAGATGCACAAGGTCGTGTGATTGCGCGTAATGATTATGACCAACAGCAGCATTTAACATCAAGTTGTCATCGTGATTCGGGATGGGATGGGAGTGCGTGTGCGGATTGGGAGTGTGGTTGTGCGTCTTTTGAATACGATAATGCAGGTAATTTGACCGACAGCTATATCGCCCAGGGTGATGGTACATCCTCGATTCATGTGGAGCATCAATACGATAACCTTAACCGACTCATAAATGTAAGTTATGACGATGGTACGCAGACAGTAACTTATGACTATGATGTCTCTGATGGTAACGCTTGTGCTTATTCGGCGCAGCCGACGTTGACACGGGAGTGTCAGCTCGGTGATGCAAATAATGATGGTTTTGTTAATGTTGCTGATTTAACCCGTATGGGTCAATGCATGAATCCTGAGTTGGCGGATGAGGATTGTTACGATGACGATGGTGAGATTAAGCATTGCTCGATGGATTTAAATGGTGATGGTAATGTTCTCGCCTACGATATTTATATTTTGGCTTATATTGTGGTGGGCAGTCAGGCCGACGAGTTGCCGACGAGTTATACGGTTGGTGATGGTGAGTTGATGTCGAGTTTGGGTCGTCTTTGTTCGGTGAGTAATGGCGATGTAAGTGATTATGACTTTTGGTATGACCAACGTGGCCGAACGGTACAGACATCTTTTCGTGGTGCTGATGATTTGGTATCGACCCGTTTTTATACATACGACAACATGGACCGACTTGAGAAGGTTTATCGCAGCAGTGGTGAGGGGGCCCTTTTAGATCGGGAATACGGTTATGATGACGGTGGTCGTTTGTCATGGGTCGAGATTGGCGGACACCGGAGTTATTTTTACTACGATGAGCACAATCGCCTGGAAAGAATTTGGTATTCAAGCGGTGTGCAGCAGAACTTTGAATACAACGCTTTTTCAGAACTGAATCGCTCGCATTTAACACAGCTTCAGGAAGGTTCCTTCAATGAGTCTTACGACTATGACTTGGTGGGCAATGTTGTACGCATCAGTGATGATACGGGCACAGAGGCTGAGGCGGTTTTTGATTACGATCTAACGTATCGTCTTTCAGACGTGAGTCATACCCAGGAGTATTATGGCGATAGTTTTTCATCGATTGCTTATGGTTATGATGTGGTTGGCAATCGGATATGGCGTGACGTTTCGGGCGGTGATGACACTCTTGTTTGGGATGAAGGCTCGGAGGGCTCTGCGGGTTATGTTTATGCGGGAAGCTCGAATCGGCTTTTGGAAACGGTTGGTGAGGGCTGTTTTTATGATTACGATGCGCGTGGCAATGTAGTTTCGGTTGGTGGCGAGACCGAGGGCTCAGCCTGCGTCGGGCATGCGTTGCGTATGGATTATACGTATAACGCAAAGAATCAATTGACGGGTTTTTCGGGTGTGAACCGTGACAGCACGGCGGTCAATGGCAGCTTTGCTTATGATGGGTATGGTCGCCGGGTTGCAAAGACGGTGAATGGTTTATCGACATTTTATGTTTATGACCATTTTGGGCATGTGGTTGAGACGCATGATGGTCAGGGGAACCATCGTTATTATTATTATGTTGGCGATAAGCTTTTTGCGCAGAGTACGGGTTCGGGCCTGTCTTATGTGCATCAGGATTGGTTGGGGAACAACCGGGTGGTGACGGATTTAATGGGTGAAGTGACTTCGTCGTTTCAGTCTCTCCCCTTTGGTCAGCAGGTGAGTGCAGGGGATTTGCGTTTTGGTTTTTCTCCGAACAAGGAGCTTGATGAGACGGGTCTTTATAACTTTGAGGCGCGTTATTATGATGCTTCCTTGGGTCGTTTTACGTCGGTGGATCCACTATGGATGGATGACAGCAGCAGAAGCTCTTATATTTATGCGCGCAATAACCCGTTGAAGTTCATTGACCCGGATGGCAAGCGTGCTTCGAAAAATGAGGCGTTTGGTCCGTTAACGACAGATTTGTTGAAGTCACAAATGAAACGTTTGAAGATACCGCAGAAAGATCAACAAGCTTCCCACCCGCCGCAATCACCTGTTTCTCCGGCGGGAAGACCGTCTTAAACGACTTGAGATGAAGCCCAAACAATTCATCCTTAAACGGACCTGCGCAGTACCAGTCGCCCAGGGTGACACCGGCAGCATCGGCCTTGACGGGCTCGGCGGCCGCCACGGTCGTCCCGCCCGCTGCGATAACAAGTAAAACAGCCCCCACCCAAGCGCTAATAATCCGTCGCATCATTTTTGATCGCTCCC
>JASMKV010000259.1 GCA_030749035.1 Myxococcota bacterium
ATCGGCCTGTATGTTGAGTTCCAAGGTTTTTGTGGCGTAGCCTTCGTGTTTAAATTCTAAGTTTAAATGATGATTGGCACGAACCTGAAGTTGAGCGAGTGGGGTTTGACCCATTTTTTTTCCGTTCAGAAAAACTTGTGCACCACTGGGTTGCGTGTTGAGTATGAGGAAACCATGACTTTGCGATGTGCGCACAATAGGGTTTTGTGGTGCCTGTAAAGATGTTTGTGGTTTTCCGCCAAGATAAAGAAGGCCTGTGGTGATGAGTGTCACCAGCAAAAAGACGCCAAGCAAGACCGCCGTGCTCATATTTCTTTGCGTTGGCTCCCCATGTTCTTGTGCTTGGGGGAGAGGTACGAGGGGTGTGGGATTAAGTGTTAAAGGCTCTTGCGGTTCAGGGGTCTTTTCTTCGCCAATACGTGCAAATTCAGCTGTGCGGGCGGCAATTTTCTCATGCCGCTTGGCGATGCGCTCTCCTGCCAGATGGGTGACCCACGCGCCCAGTTTTTCGCTGCTTAAATCGGTATAGGCCACAAGCAATTCCTTAAGGGCATCCCGGGCTTCTTGGGTGGTTTGATAGCGTTTTTCCGGCTCGTTTGCGGTCATTTTGGCAAGGATAGAATCAATTTGGATGGGAATATCTTCACGATTGCCGCTGAGTCTTGGGATTTTATTGTTGAGTTTCCAGTCGAGCACATCGGTGGTGCTCATGTCGTTGTTGAGGATATTTTGTCCCGAAACAAGCTCCCACATCACCGTGCCAAGCGCATGTTGGTCACTGCGGCCGTCGAGTTCTGCGCCGCGTAATTGTTCTGGCGACATATAGGTGATTTTCCCTTTAATCTGGCCTGCATAAGTTTGGGTGTAGCGATTCGCCGCACGCGCGATACCAAAATCAACGACTTTAAGAATACCACTGTCGCTGAGCATAATGTTTTGCGGTGAAATGTCCCGATGGACCAAGTCTAAAGCGGCACCGGCAATGTCGGTGGCCTTGTGGGCATACGCAAGCGCAGCGCAGGTGTCGTGCATCATCGAAATGACAAAAGGGATGGGCACGGGTTCGCCTAAATCCAACGAACGTTTCACTAAAGTGGAGAGCGGCTCGCCGCGAATATATTCCATGGCGAGAAAATAATTGCCTTCCCAGGCGCCAATTTCATAAATTGAGACAATATTGGGGTGATTTAAGTTCGAAGCAATACGGGCTTCATCCAGGAACATTTTGACACATTCTTTGTCTCGGGCCATTTCGGGAAAGAGCGATTTGAGAATAACCAATCGATCGATGCCATAGGTGTCGTGTTGGCGTGCCAGATAGATTTGACCCATACCGCCAACCGCAAGCTGGTTGATGATCTCATATTTGCCGAACACCTTATTTTCAGATAGATTTTCCATGACCTACCCCCGTACCGTATCGCATTTTGTGAGAAAGTAAAAATGTCCTTGTGGCTTGTCTGAGGGGCGCATTCTTAGTAGGCTTTAGCGCAGATTAAGGAACTTCGATGGCCACAAGAGATAATGAGCACTCCCCACAATTCCGCACTGAAAAAGTTGGTCAGGCTCAGGCTAATCTTGCCGGCTGCGTACTCTATGTCAGCGGTGGCGCCGATGAAGATAAGGGCCAGCGTTTGATTTTAGAGTCGGGTACGGCCATTGTTGGCTCTGGGGAGCGCGCCGATTTAGTGTTGCACGATGCGTCTGTGTCACGGCGGCACGTGGAATTTTCGGTTGTTCCACAAGGGGTGATGGTTCGCGATACGGGAAGTACCAATGGCACTTTTTATTTAGGTGCAAAAATTGACCAAATGATTTTGCGCACCGGAGTGCGCCTGCTGATTGGCCGCTGCGAGGTTGATGTTCTACCCTTAGGTGTGGCTGAAACCATGCCGATTTCTGAGCGAACACAATACGATGATCTCCTTGGTACCAGTATGTGTATGCGCAAACTTTTTACCTTGCTTGAACGTCTTGAGGGAACCGATGCTTCGGTTTTGATTCAAGGCGAAACCGGAACCGGCAAAGAATTGGTCGCACAGGCCTTACATGCCCAAGGGCTGCGTCAAGAAAAGCCGTTTATCATTGTCGATTGTGGTAATGTGCCTAACGAATTGCTCGAGAGCGAACTTTTTGGCCATCGCAAAGGGTCTTTTACTGGTGCCCTTGAGGATCGGGTTGGTGCTTTTGAAGCGGCCGATGGTGGTACATTGTTTCTCGATGAAATTGGTGAACTGCCGCTTGATTTACAACCTAAATTGTTGCGTGCCCTTGAATCGGGTCAAATTAAGCCTGTGGGTGAAGCGCAGCATAAAAAGGTTGATGTGCGTATTTTGGCCGCGACACACCGCGACCTCTATAAAATGGTTGCGGAAGAAAGTTTTCGCGAAGACCTCTTTTACCGTTTGGCGGTGATTCGGGTGAGTTGCCCGCCCTTACGAGAGC
>JASMKV010000260.1 GCA_030749035.1 Myxococcota bacterium
ACGGGCCTCCCGATACAAACCACTGACATCACCCTGGCCAAAAGCATCTGCATCTTCTTCTGCATTCTCTGCGGCTTTCTTCGGAACATCGGGTCTGGTGGCCAAACCATACATGCCAAGTGTAAGGATCCGATGCACAACATTACGCAGCTCACGAACATTGCCCGGCCATTCGTAGCGCATGAAAAACTCTTCTGCTGCCTTTGGCATTTTATAGGGTTTACCTTTAGATATCTTATCCGCCAAAGCGCGCGCTAAAATCAAAATATCTTCACGACGTGCACGCAATGGGGGCAACTGCACCCTGATGACCGCCAATCGATAATAAAGGTCTTCCCTGAATTTATTTTCATCAATAAACTTCACCAAGTTACGATGTGTGGCGGCCACAATACGCACATCGACCGCCTTGTGGACCGAGTCGCCAATGCGCTTAACCTGCCCCGTTTCCAAAACCCGCAAGAGTTTCGGCTGCAATTCGACAGGCATTTCACCAATTTCATCTAAAAAGATGGTGCCACCATCGGCGGATTCGAATGCGCCAGAGCGATCTGAAATTGCCCCAGTAAAAGAGCCTTTGCGATGCCCAAAAAGTTCACTCTCCATAAGCTCTGCTGGCACATTACCGCAATCGATGATGATGAATGGCTTCTCCGACCTACAACTCTTGTTATGCAACGCAGAAGCAACCAATTCCTTACCCGTACCCGTCTCCCCCTCGATAAGAACCGGAGCTTCACTTTCCTCTAACATCTCAAGGATCGAATAAACCTTGCGCATCACCAATGAAGAACCCAATAACTCATGATAATGGTCTTGGGTCGTGACCGGCATCGATTCGGAATCGATCATGGGTAAAATATCTAGTGCGCAACGACCTAAATCAAGTCGCGCCCCTGTTTTAATCACCAACTTATCGATTTGCTGCTCAAGATAAAGGGTACCGTTGGTTGACCCCATATCCTCAACAAAAACACCATCATCTTGAACACTTAATTTGACATGCTGTCGTGATACGGATTTATCCGAAAGTCGCAGCTCACAATCACTGCCACTGCCAATCATCGCCGAACCTGAATCCAAACGGTGCGTCTTGCCCTTGTCCTCAGGGCTGCCGCTGGCCACATAAATAAGCCAACCGTGTCCTACTCCCCCTCCGCCATCTTTGAGTGAAGGTAAAAGCTCTGTCCCTGCCGGTGTATCCATTTTAACAGTGTCTCTTAAAAACGGTTTTCGCCCCACAAATGAGGCCATATGTATGTAGTCTTTTATGCGTTGTTTAAGAATTTCGCAAGGTTGGAATGCTCTCGCCAAAGAGAAAAGATGGGGGAGCTCCAGTCATCAAATGCTCTTGCCTAAGCCGTTGAAGCACACAGTTATCGGGGCCCCCACCCTTTAATGATAACCGTATGCATACATTCGATGACTGGTTATTTATGCTCATCATTTAAAATCCAACATCGGGCAGCAACTTTAGGGAATATGCCGCCCAACGTTATCATTTGACCACCAAATCCAATGTCACAATGGTTTCCCATGTACCAGCCTGTCGGGCCCCCTAACTCCCGTAAATTGACAGTCTAGGGACATTGGATCTTGGTGGCCAATTATTGCACATGCAAGCATGTGCGATGGACTTAGCTTTTGCAGCTTATGTGCCAAAGAAACTGTTTTTCACTTCAAGAAAAAAGGCTTTAATTACAGTCAAGTGCATTGACTCCCGGATTTGCAAAACGTGGCTGATCTGGGTATGAATGCCCCACTTGGGTCAACGTGGGGCCTTATCGCATCAACCAAGACCTTGTTTGCCTTTAAGCGATAGGGCAGGATACTCTTAGGTAGAAGATATGCAGGCAATCACCTTTAAAATCATACTCATGTTCGTCACCGCCACGGACTCGGTCGCCCCTTCCCAGATGCCTTCCATGCCAGCGTCACAGCCCTCTACGACACAACAACAACCTTACCCGCAATCACACGCCAATAAGCAGGCACAAATTATTCTTTCTGAGGCACTGCGCCTCGTTGACGCGCTGCAATATGATCAAGTCATCCCACTTATGGACGAAATACTCTATCTCACCAACTTAACCTTAGAGGAAAAACTGCAGGCCTATTTTCTCAAGGGCAGCGCTTTGGCCATTATTGGCGAGCCGGTCAAAGCTGAGCGTGCTTTCCGCTTTCTCCTAAGGGCCTCGCCCAAATATGAATTACCGAATGATATATCACCAAAGGTCTCGGCTGTTTTTCGCAAGGTTCAAGTTGAAGAGGAAGCCACACGCCACCAACTCGAAAAACTCGAGCGCAAAAAAGTTGTTGCTGAAATGCAACTCCAGGGCTCCCCGCCACGGGATTTAGTCGGTGGACGACCTATTTTCTTTCAATATGCATTGCGCGATCCACGTCGTGCAGTACAAACTTTTCGCTTAGAATATAGAAAGGCTGGCGAAAAAGATTTTTCTTCCCTGGCACTTAAACCTGACGACCAGGGTAATTGGAGCTGCACGATTCCTGCAGAGCTCACCCAAAACAAGGATGGGATGCGCATCGATTATTTCCTCACCACCAAAGATTCACTTGATGAAAATCTCTTAACGATTGGCAACGCGCTTAATCCACAATTCCTTGAGATTGCCCCTGGCACAATTGAGAGTGCCATGCCATTGCATAAAAAAACCTGGTTCTGGATCTTAAGTTCAAGTGTTGCACTCGGTGTCATTGGTGGTACTGGCTGGTACGCTTATCAACAATCGATTGCCCTGCCTGAAACCGACGGGAAAATCAATATCGACAAATAACAATGAGCAGCACTTCACAACCCGACCAAGCCAATCTTATTTTTGGCAAATATCAAATCAACAAACGCCTTGCCGCAGGTGGCATGGGGGAGATTTTTCTTGCAAAACAAACTGGGGTCGCAGGGTTCAACCGCCTCGTCATCCTCAAGAGCCTCCTGCCACAGTTGGCCAACAACACCAAAGTTGTGGACGACTTCCTGGATGAAGCCCGTATTGCAGCCACCCTTAACCACCCTAACATTGTCTCGATTTATGAAGTTGGAGCGTGGGAAGGCGTGTATTTTATTGCCATGGAGTATATTCGTGGGGTCGCGATTTTGGAACTTATTCAAAAAGCGAACGAAGTAGGAAAAACGATTCCTCACCATATTTCAGCCCAAATCGTTCACGATGCGGCTTTAGGCTTGGCCCATGCCCATCGCGCCCGAGACGTCGAGGGGGCGCCCATGAATATTGTGCATCGGGATATTTCTCCACAAAATATTATGGTGCGATCAGACGGAGTCACCAAAGTTGTGGATTTTGGTATCGCCAAAGCCGCCAACAGAGTCAATAAAACCGCTACCGGTTTAGTCAAAGGTAAGCTCGGCTATATGGCCCCAGAACAAATTAAGGATGCGGGTGTCGATCCACGATGCGATCTCTATTCTTTAGGTATTGTCTTTTGGGAAATGCTGGCAGGAAAACGCTACATGGCTAAAGGCGGGCGAAACGAGCTTGATGTATTACGCGCCATGATCACCGAAGAACCTGCCCCTCTAAGCTCACTGATGCCCGATATCGAGCCTAGCTTAGAAGACATTGTCGTCAAAATGACCCGTTTAGACCCAAGCAAACGCTTTCCCGACGGTAAAGCACTGGCCAATGAGATCAGCAAATATCTCGATAAAGTCGAATTTGATGAAAGCGAGGTTGAAGACTTCGTGAACCAAATGGCCAAAGAGCAAATCGAAAGTGCGACCAAGGATTTAGCGTCGAGTCCTGAAAACTTCATGGTTTCTCTAAAACGCCCCGGCCACAACAACACCGAGATTCTTTTTAGTGCATCGTCAGAAAGTGCCAAAAGCACCGACGCCCCTACACACAGCCCCCCTCTGCACGCAGAGCCAAAGAAAAATGAAATGCTCATTGCAGGTTTAATTCTGATGGCACTTCTGGTTGTTGGGGGCATCATTGTCGGCATCAATCGGAACACCGCCCCATCATCGCAACTTGAATTGATTCCATTGCAACAAGGGAGCCAAAATGAAACTCTTGCCGTTTTGGAACTGCAAAGCGACCCTCTTGGCGCAGAAATATTCTTAAATGATACGAAAGTCGGCGTCACACCACAAACCCTTTCAAAACTCCAGGCTGAAACACAATACCGATTGCGTGTACGCCATCCTAAACATGAAGATGCCGCATTTAAGGTCACTTTAAAGCCAAACGAAAATAGGTCCATGTTTGTGCAGCTTATCTCTAAAAGGGTAGCAGAAACATCGCCAACCAGTTCGCCGCGAAAGAAACGTCCAAAAACCAGCCCTCGTGAAACCAAACAACCGATGACTTTTGCGCCATCAAAAGCGCCCGGTACAAACACAAGAGCCAGACCAACCCCTACCCCTGCCCCTGCCCGCGCAAGTTCAAGTCGAACTCAAGGCGAAGGTTTTTTAAGCCTCAACACCAATCCCTGGACCGAAGTCAATATCGATGGTGAACCCTACGGTGTCACACCACTCTTTAAAATCCGCCTCAAAAGCGGACCGCATCGCCTGACCCTGACCAACCCGCAAGCAGGCATCAACAACAGCCGCACCATAAACATCAAGCCTGGGCAAACCATGGCCATCAATGAAAGATTAGGGCGTTAAAGCCTGCACATCGCTCCCTCAAGCCACTCCAAGTCATTACCGTGTGTTGAGATTTTACTTTAACATCCCACGCAGGACATAAAGCATCGCCGGCAACATCAGCATTGTTGCAAGATAACACACCAGCACACAAAGTCCCGCCACCATGCCAAGAGCTTGGTTCGCCGGAACCTGCGATAACATCAAAAGACCAAATCCCATGCCCACCACCAACGCATCCACGGAAATGGCCACGCCCCTTGTCTTAAGGCAGTCCCAAAGCGCTACCTCAACCGAGAGACTTCTGGAAAGGTTATACCGAAAGCACTCAATAAAATGCACCGCATAGTCGACCCCTAAGCCAATACAGATGCCCGCAAACATTGATGTGGCCACCCCAAGCGGCATCCCCAGCAAGCCCATCGCCGTATACACGACGCATACCGCAAAGGCTGTGGGCATCACCAAAAGCAAAGAGAAAAGCAGTGAGCGCTGCAGAACGATACTTATCAACCATATGCCGAGTAACGAAATCAAAAGCGAAGTCACCTGGGTGTTCACCAACACCGGAATCATCGCCTGGCTGACCGCAACATCACCGGAAAATTGTAAACGTATGCCATGTGGGGTTAAGTGCTCTGCTTCGTAAGCGCGAATCGATTTCATCAATGCTTGGGTGTCCATGAAGTTGGCACTTTTGATAAAGAGTGTGACCAGCGAGCCGGTGTTCTCTTTGTTCAGAATCTCAAAGCGGCGATCTTGTCCTAAATAGTATTTTATATTTTTAAGAGCCCAGTGCGGACGCTTATATCTGGTTTTATCTATCGTCATCATGCCTGCGCGGTGCCCGGAACGCAGGAAATTCGCCGTGGACAAATATTCCCATGTTCCATTAACGCCACCGATATAAGTTTGTGTTTCCATAAATTCCTCAAAATCGCGAATGCGCTTGAGTTCCGTAAGCTTTAGGAGTCGATCTTGGTGGGCTAATACATCAAAACTTAACTGCTCTGACGGCTGGTCTTTAATCTGCGCAAGAAGCGAACCAGATGAAACTTTTGTCGTAATTCGAATGCCGTTGGCCTCTCGGCTTGCCGCAATGATCTCAAAACCTTCAATCCTATGCGCCCCCACACGAAAACGTGAGTGCAGGAGCCAAGTGGGTTCTGACACCACATCATGTGGCAGCAAAACCGTATTCATATCAATATCCGCACGGGCAATTTGACCATGTATTTGGACCGGTGCCGCATCCCAATGCACCCGAAGAATATGCACACCATTGAGTTTTTTGTTCATTTTTTCCGTATCCTGCCGGAAGGTACTCTTCGGAGCAAAGCCATCAAGCCAACTGTCTT
>JASMKV010000261.1 GCA_030749035.1 Myxococcota bacterium
TACGCGTGCTGGTCAGAAGCGCCACATAGGTTAAGGATAAATAGAAAATAATGTCTTTGGTGCTCACCAAGCCACGCATAAAAGGTTGGAAATGTTGATCATGCAGCGCAAGATAAGCAATAATCTCATCTAAGGGAGGACTCGCAATTCTGGACAGCAGCCAAAAAAGGATAAAAACGGTCACCAGCAACGCTGAAAGAATAACCGAAACCAGCTGGTTTGGCGCAAGAACAGAACACAAAAGGCCTAAAGCCAATGCTGTTGCGCCAAGTAAAAACAGACCCAAATAGCCCGCAACAATATGCGCCAATGAAACTTTACCGTTTAGTAAAATGAGCAATGGCATGTAGAATGTGAGGGCGCTAAGCAAGCTTAAAAAAATCAAACCTGAAAAATACTTACCCAGAATAATTTGGTGATCTTTTAAAATCGAAGTTTCTAAAAGCATTAAGGTATTATTTTGACGCTCCTCAGCAAATAAAGGCATTGCAATAAAAATACTTGCAAGAAGAATACAGCCACTTGTGGAGTAAAAAAAGGTTTCAAGAACCTCGCTCGACAAACGCTGCCCACTGCCAATAGCCCATGCATTAAAGAGGAGCCCATCAATCACCAACACGGATGCGATCACAATATAAGCAAAGGGTTGTCTGAAATAAGCACGAAGCTCTCTTTCAATAATCCAAGTCATCATCTTCATGATGGCTTCTCACTTTTTTGGGCGTTGCGGTGCCCCGTTAAACTCAAAAAGATATTTTCAAGTTCCAAATCCATGGGCTCAAATCGGCGTAAACCCAAACCACTTTCAACAAGCGCCCGCACCAACAACTCTCGCTTGTCTTCAAGCAACTCCACCTCAGCATGCACAAAACCCACACGTGGTTGTATCGAAATTTTTCGCAGCCAGGAAAATCGTTCTAAAATCTCTTCTACAAGCGCTTGCTCACCGCGCACTTCAAGACCAAGCCGGAGCGAAGTTTGCATCCGCTCTGCAAGCTCCTCTTCTCTTCCCTGTGCGACAATCGTACCTTTTTCCAAAACTAAAATGCGGTCGCAGGCCTGATGAATCTCATGTAAAATATGTGAGGAAAGCAATATCGTATGGCGCGTTTTTAATTCCTTCACCAGTTCACGCATGTGCACAACCTGCACCGGGTCGAGCCCGCTGGTGGGCTCATCAAGCAGAATGACTTGCGGCCGATGGACAATGGCCTGCGCAATGCCGACACGTCGGCGATAGCCGTGGGAGAGCGTCCCAATGGATTCAAATTTTGCCTCTTTTAAGTCGGTCAACTCAAGAGCTTCATCCACCGCATGGTTTAGTTTTTCTTCGACACCCTTAATGCGGGCAACAAAACGAATAAAATCGGCGACCGGCATTTCTGAATAAAGGGGTGGATGCTCTGGTGAAAAACCTATTTGCTGACAAATTTGCGCTGGATTCCGGTGTAAATTATTCCCTGCAATTTCAACCATGCCGCTCGTCGCCGACAACAACCCACTGCAAAGCTTCAAAGTCGTTGTTTTACCGGCGCCATTGAGGCCCAAAAGCCCGACAACTTCCCCAGCCTCAATACTGAACGTTAAATCACGTACCGCAGCAAAAGCACCATAATATTTCGAAGCTTGTTCCGCGCGAACAACCGCCATAGCCTGATCCCCTTAAGTGGCCGGCTATTTTTCATAATA
>JASMKV010000262.1 GCA_030749035.1 Myxococcota bacterium
TTTGAACCTTTTTTTGTAGTGGTTGCATGAACATGACAACAATGATGCGTAGGTAATAGTAGGCGCCAACAGCGCTTGCCAAGACAGCGATGATGACTAAGGGTGTCCGGCCAGCGTCAACAGCGGCTCCAAACATAGCCAATTTACCAAAAAAACCAACGCTTGGGGGTATCCCGGCAAGCCCAAGCATAAAAATACTCATGCATATACCAAGAAAGGGTTGGGCGGTGCCATATCCGGAAAGATCATCCATCGCCAAATTGCGCTTGGTCTGCCCACGATGCTCTAATGCGATAAGAACTCCAAAAGCGCCAACGGTCATAAATGTGTAGCCACAAAGATAGTATGCGATCCCCGAAATGGCTTCATGACTTGGCTGTGCGAGCCAGGCACTTAAGCCAACAAAAATATACCCTGCATGGGCGATACTTGAGTATGCCAACATGCGTTTGATTTGTGTTTGTCGGATAGCAATGAGATTTCCTGTAAGCATGGTGATGATGGCTAAAAGCTCAAAGGCCTGGATGAGACTTTCGCCGGGTTTACCTTGACTCAAAATAGTGATGTCTACGAAGCGAATAAGTGCGGCAAAAGAGGCAGCTTTGACACCAACGGCCATAAAGGCACTGACTGGGGTTGGAGATCCTTCATAAACATCCGGAGCCCACATATGAAAAGGCACGGCAGCGACCTTAAAGCCCAATCCGCCGATGACCATGCTGATGCCGATCCAGCCGAGCAAGCCAGGCTGAGCGCTTTTAAATGCGCTGGAGATATTGGCATAGGTGATTGAGGCTTCCCCTGAAATACGTCCGCATTCTCCATAGAGGAGTGCAATGCCGAAAAGCGCAAACGCCGAGGCAAAAGCGCCATAAAGAAAATATTTCATGGCGGCTTCCTGGCTAAGCTTGGAGTGACGTAAATATCCGGCAAGGACGTATATGGCCAACGACATGGTTTCGATGCCAATAAAAAGATTAAGAAGATCACCGGCGGTTATCACAACGAGCATACCGACTGTAGAGAGCAAAAGAAGACCAATAAATTCACCGACGGCGAGATCATGTTCCTTAAGATATGCAATGGCAAAAAGCAGTGAGAGTGCTGCACCAACGACGCTGATAAAGCCAAAAACGGAAGAGATTCCATCAAGAAGAACGCGGCCGTTAAAAACAGCAGCGTCGCTTTCATGTTTCCACAAAAGCCACCCAGAAAAGCTCAGCGCAATCAGTGCCAGGAAAGCGAGATGACTTACGTGTGTTGGGGCAGGACGATTTTCTCCACCAGCGACACTGAGTAAAAGCACAAGGGCCGCAGCGATAGCAACGACCGTTAAGGGCGTAATGGCGATAATCTCGTTTAACATTT
Source organism: Myxococcota bacterium (assembly GCA_030749035.1). Lineage (GTDB taxonomy): Bacteria > Myxococcota > XYA12-FULL-58-9 > XYA12-FULL-58-9 > JASMKV01 > JASMKV01. The sequence continues at coordinate 1,369 of JASMKV010000262.1, forward strand.
ATTTTTCCTTAAAAATGCGATTGGATTTTGTCACGTCAAGGCGGCGCAGGAGTTTTCCGCGTGGGGAAACTTTCAACTGCTTAATGTTTCGTGTGGGCAGTGTGGTTGGTCGTGAAGGTTTTCTCTGAAGCTTTTTCGGTGCGGCCACTTTTTTGTCGAGGACCTGGAGCCCTGCGCCTTGTCTTATATGTTTAACATAGGCGTTGACTGTGGGTTGGATGGCATCAAGACAGGGTTTGGGATAAACACCAAGGACAATGACCGCGAGGATAAAAGGGATAAAGATGAGGGTTTCTCGCCCGGACAAATCCTTGAGGTTTTGATTCTTTTTGTTTTTGAGTTCGCCATAAAACAAGGCTTGTACGGCAATGAGCAAGTACACAGCAGCAAAGATGACCCCCAGAGCGCCCAGAGCGCTGAGTAGGGCAAAGATTTCCCGGAAAGGCTGTGTCGAAGCCCTGAATTCAAGAAGAGGTTGAATGAGTAGTCCGCCACCAAAAGTCGCCAAGGGTGGTCCTACGAGTACGAAGGCAGAGCATATGCTCAGGATAAAAGTGAAAATGAATGTCACTTGTCCGTGCTCTGCACTTTGCAGGCTCCACACTTTTCGCAGGATAAGAATAATCGCTAAAAGAGAAGAGAGTTGTAAAAGCCAGATGCCCGCACTGGCAAAGTCTCCACTTGTTAAAGCCAGAGGCAGGCCAGTGCTTTGAAATGCGCCAAGTAAAATCATGAACTCGCCGACAAATCCGTTTAGCCCAGGCAGGCCCATAGAACTCAAGGCAATGATAATAAAAAAGAGTGCGTAGCGTGGCATGACTTGAGCCAGGCCACCAAATTCAGACAACTCCCGGGTATGACGACGTTCATAAATGACCCCAACCAAGAGAAAAAGTGCACCAGTTGAAATGCCGTGGTTGACCATTTGGATAACCGCACCACTTGTGCTGGTGGGCTCCAGAGCCAATATCCCAAGCATCACGAACCCCAGATGACTTACGGAAGAATATGCCACAAGGCGTTTGAGATCTTTTTGGACCATGGCCACGAGTGCACCATAAATAATACCGATGACAGCAAGTACGGTAAGGCTAGGTATGAAAAGAACGGCCGCCTTGGGAAAGAGCCACATGGCGTAGCGCAAGAAACCAAAGGTGCCCAGTTTTAAGAGCACGCCCGCCAGGATGACTGAGCCGCCTGTGGGGGCTTCAACGTGTGCATCGGGCAACCATGTGTGAAATGGAAACATGGGAACTTTAATCGCGAAGGCCAGAGCAAATGCAGCAAAAAGCCATATTTCGGCTTGGCCGAGATTCGCATTAGGCAATCGCTCGGTCAGCTCCACCCATGAAAAAGTAAGTCCACCTTGAGATTTGGTGCTCCAAACGGTGTAGATAATGGCGACAAGCATAAGAAGTGAGCCGCCCATGGTATAGAGAAAGAATTTGAGTGCCGCATAGATGCGTCTTTGCCCACCCCAAATACCAATGAGAAAATACATGGGAATAAGCATGGCTTCCCAAAAGATGTAAAAGAGGAAGAGGTCGGTGGCGAGAAAAGCACCGAGCATGCCTGTTTGTAAAACGAGCATCGCGATACAGTATTCACGAGAGTATTTATCAATACTCGAGTAAGTGCTTAGGATGACTAAGGGCATAAGCGCGGCGCTTAAGAGGACAAGAAGAATGGAGAGGCCATCAATACCAAGGCTATAGCTGATGCCCATGGATGGAATCCATTCAGCTTTTTCGACAAGCTGCATGGCGGTATTTGTTGCATCAAAGCGTTGCCAGACCATGAACGTCAATAAGCATTCAATAAGGCTAAGGCCGATGGTGAAGCCACGGGCTCCATTGTGCTCATGACGAGGAAAGGTCAAAAGAAGAAGCGCGCCGCCCAAAGGAAGAAAAATGACCAAGCTTAGCAAATGTGTGTCCAGAAAACCCATGATTAATCTATCCTCTTGCTTGTGACCATCTGTGTGTTGCTGGTGGGTTGGAGAAGACTTGTTTCTGTTTTTTGCTGATAAGGCGTAAGCCAGCCATAGAGTAAGAGTGCTGCGGCGATAACAAAAATTGCCAGATAACGCTGAATGTTACCGTTATGAAAGAGTTGTCCGAGAACGCCCAGGTGGCGTGCCAGCCAGCCAGTGAAGTTGACAAGTCCATCAATAATGCGTTTATCGAGGCCTTCAAAAAGGACCAAGCGCGAAGTCCACTCCAAAGGTTTAAGCACGGTGATTTCGTAGAGTTCATCAATATGCCACTTCTCAAACAAACGGATATGGAGCCATTGGCCAAAGCCTTTTTCGGTGAATCGGCCTAAGGCAGGGTGAATTTTTTTGGCGTAGAGTACAAAGGCAAGAGCAAAACTGCTCAAGGCGACGAGTGTGGCCACGGTCATCAAAATGTACTCCGTGCGAGCGTGATCGCCACTCACGCCCGTCCCGGTTCCGACCGCGGGTACGAGCCAATGTGTAAAGGTGTTGTGTCCACCAAAGACGTGTGGCCAATCGGCCACGCCGGCAATGATGGAAAGCAGAGCCAGCACGATAAGCGGTAAAGTCATGGTCCATGGCGATTCATGCACATGGGCAGCAACCTCTGGTTTGGCTCTTAAAGATCCCGAAAAGAAAGTGAGAAAAACCAATCGGGACATGTAGAACGCTGTTAATGCGGCGGCAGCGACGCCCGTCCCCCAGATGATTTTGGCATAGGGTGCAAAAGTACTGGAAAAACTTCCTGCATCTGCAGAAAAGGCACTCCACAAAATGGCGTCTTTTGAAATAAATCCAGACAGAAATGGAAAACCAACAATGGCGAGTGTGGCAATGCCGAATGTGGCAAAGGTGATGGGAAGTTTACGCCAGAGTCCGCCCATTTCCCGCATATCTTGCTCATCGCTCATGGCGTGTATCACAGAGCCAGAACCCAGAAAAAGGCAGGCTTTAAAGAATGCGTGGGTGACCAGGTGAAAAACGGCTGCCGCATAAGCGCCAACCCCCGCCGCGATGAACATAAAGCCGAGCTGACTTACGGTGGAATAGGCGAGGACTTTTTTGATGTCATTTTGTACGAGGCCAATCGTTGCGGCAAACAATGCCGTGATCGCACCAATAGATGCCATGGTGAGCATAGCCACGGGTGAGAGTGTAAAAACAAAATGTAAACGTGCTGACATATAAACCCCAGCGGTGACCATGGTTGCGGCATGAATCAGGGCTGACACAGGCGTGGGGCCCGCCATGGCATCGGGCAACCAAACGTAAAGCGGGACTTGCGCACTCTTTCCCGCGGCGCCCAAAAGCAGCAGGAGTCCAACAGCGGTGGCGACGGCAACGGAGATTTGACCACCCAGCGCGGCTTCTTTAATGCCGCTAAATTCAAGGGTGCCAAGTTCACGAAAGAGAATGAGCATGGCCAAAATAAATCCAACATCACCGATACGGTTGACCACAAAAGCTTTTTTACCGGCTTTGGATTTTTCGATATCTTTGTACCAAAACCCGATCAGCAAGTAGGAGCAGAGTCCGACACCCTCCCAGCCGACAAACATGATGGGCAGGGAGTCGCCAAGTACCAGGATGAGCATGGCAAAGGTGAATAGATTTAAATACGCAAAGTATCGTGCAAAGGCAGGATCGTGGCTCATATAGCCGACTGAATACAGATGAATCAGAAATCCCACACCGGTAATGACCAGCATCATCACGATGCTCAAATGGTCGGCATTGAATCCAACATGAATGCTGTGGGTGGCCAAAGGAATCCATTCAAAGAGTTGGACACGGATTTGTTCGGGGCCGGCGTCGGCACTGAGCAGTCCAAAGAGATAGAGTCCCAAAGCAAAGGCGCTTAGCACAGTGCCACAGGCAAGCCATGAGACGAGCAAGCGTGGTAAGCGATGTCCCCAGAGCCCGTTGAAGGTGGCGCCAAGAAGCGGCAGAAGAACAGCAAGGCTTAAGCATTGTTCGGGGCTCGGCATGGTCTTGTTCCCTTATTCTTTGATAACCTTTTATGCCGCAGGTGATTCTCTGCAAAACACCATCGGCCAACTCTAAGTGCAAGTGATTGTTTAGGATCTCTCGCTGCCAGAGTCAAGGGAAGGAGGCTCTGGAGAAGAATGAATTACACTAAAATTGTGCATGGTTTTGTGGGCTTGATGTAGGGCATGTTTTGGGAAAAATAATTTCATTTTGGTCAGACTTGGGCTAGATCGAGTGCATGGCAGAGACTATTTTTAAGAAGATTATTGCGCGGGAAATTCCTGCAGACATTGTTTACGAGGATGACGATGTCCTGGCGTTTTTGGATATTAATCCCCTTTCAAAGGGCCATACACTGGTGATCCCCAAGGAGCCGGCAGAGACTCTCGATCAACTCTCAGCTGATGCGGCAGCGGCCGTGGGGCGTGTTTTACCGCGTGTGGCTAAAGCCGTTTTGCGTGCCACAGGCGCCAAAGATTTCAATGTGTTGCAGAATAATGGTACAGCGGCGCATCAGGCGGTGTTGCATGTGCATTTTCATATTATCCCCAGAGCAGGAAAGGATGGTTTGGGGATTGGCTGGCCAACACAAAGGTTAGAGCCACACGAGGCTAAGCTTCTGGCACAGCAGATTAAGAGTCATTTATAGCGGTGCCGCGGCGGGGATCTTATCCTCAGGATCGGCCTCTTTGCTTTGCTGTAGCGCGTGCCCCAGATGCTTGACCAAGTTGTCGATGCCCACCCCTGAAGCCGCAGAAATCGCGAAAAAGGGCAGATTTTTGTCTTTGGCGTAGGCGGCCACTTCGGCTTCATAGGCTTGTACGAAGTCGAGATCCATGCGGTTTAACACCAGGGTTCGCGGCACTTGTGCCAATTTGGGGTTGTGCTTTTGTATTTCCATCTCAATGGCTTCAAAATCAGGTAGAGGCTCTCGTTCGTCTAAATCCGGTTCAACTGTAATCAGATGCACAATATGTTTGACGCGCTCGACATGGCGTAGAAATTGTGTGCCCAAACCGGTGCCTTGGTGGGCGCCGACAACGAGGCCTGGAACATCGGCGACGACAAAGTGTTCGTGCAGACCAAAATGGACCACGCCTAAGTTGGGCACCAAAGTGGTAAAGGGGTAATCTGCAATTTTGGGTCTGGCTGCGGAGATTTTCGAGATAAGCAGTGATTTACCCACATTTGGGAAACCAATCAGACCCACATCAGCCAGCAATTTAAGTTCAAGACGAATTTCCAGCTCTTCGCCAGGTTCGCCAGGTTGTGAGATACGCGGTGCCTTATGTGTAGAGCTTTTAAAGTGTAAATTTCCTTTGCCGCCGCGTCCACCGTTGGCGACGATAAAAGACATACCATCTGCATGCAGATCGGCTAAGTTTTCATTCGTTTCCGCATTGATGATCACCGTACCCACTGGGACCTTTACAATTTTATCGTCGGCATTTTTACCCGATTTTTGTCGGCCTTCACCGGGGCTGCCATTTCTTGCCATTTGTCGGGGGTGGTAACGATAATCCAATAATGTTGAAAGTGAAGAATCGGCTTTTAAAATAACAGAGCCACCATCACCGCCGTTGCCGCCATCAGGCCCGCCGCGGGGGACATTGGCTTCTCGACGAAAAGAGACACAGCCCGCACCACCTTTACCGGAGCGGGCGTAGATTTTAGCAATATCTACAAATTTATAGCCCAATGTATTGTGATTTAAGAGGCGACGGGTGCAACTGCTGCAGTCGTTTTGCCGCGTTTTTGTTGGTAGCTCACACGACCGTCAATTTTAGCGAAGAGTGTAAAGTCTTTGCCTTGGCCAACATTGGTTCCAGGCCAGATTTTATTACCAACCTGTCGAACCAGAATGTTACCCGCATTCACAACCATGCCATCTGATCTTTTCACACCACGATATTTTGGATTTGAATCGCGACCGTTACGGGTTGAGCCCTGTCCTTTTTTGTGTGCCATTTTTTACCCCGTTATTTCGATGATTTCAATTTCAGTGTAGGGTTGACGATGTCCGATGGTTTTGTGAAAGCCCTTACGACGCTTCTTTTTAAACACATCAATTTTAGCATGCTTATCATGGGCGAGTATTTTTGCACTTACACTGGCACCCTCGACAAGAGGTTGACCAATTTTGGGCGTCTCTTCGCCGCCAATCATGAGAACATCATCAAGAGTTAAGGTTGTGCCAACTTCACCGGATAACGTATCGACTTTAAGCTTATCGCCCTTGCTCACCCGGTGCTGTTTGCCACTGTTTCGAATTACTGCATACATGTCTTTATCCCCCCGACTCTAGTCTAGGCTCGGAATTTTAGAGGCTGCTCTTACGAGAAAATCAACAGGGTTGTCAAGCCGATAGCACTCTTGTCTGCATTTTCCCTTTGGAAACCTGATCTTATCCGGGTTTTCTGCTCAAATTTAACCTTTACGACAGGGAACGCCGTGAGATTGGAGAAATGCAGCCACTTTTTGCTTCTGCGCATCGCTCATTTCAACCAGCGATAGGGCTAAACCAGGAATACGGTCAAAAAAGTTGTCTGGATCGTACTCAATCGTACGCACAACTTTCGCTTTAATTTCAAAGGGTAATTGCTCTTCTTCGCTCACATCGGGCATCAGCGTGACGACTGTTTCGGCGCTAAGTTCATGGTGGGTTTCAATAAAAAGCCCAGTCTCCGAGACATCGATAACACTGCCTGACCAAAATCCGTCACCCGTATCATAGATCATACTCAGACCGTTGACATGATATCGTGGTGCTCTGTCTGTGTGCCCTGCCATTGTTATACACTCCTGAACGCTATTTAACGGTTATTGGTCGAAGATACAACACCCCAAGTATGAAATTTCAAGCAGCCTTATTTTACGCTGCGTCCAATGTCATAGTCTAGCGAATAACCAAAAGATCTTGAATATCTAAGAGTCCAACGGGCCGATTCTTGTTGTCCACGACGATCACTTGATCAATTTTGTTCTCACGCATCATATGTATCGTGTCCGCAACAAGTTCATTCTCGCGAAGCGTTTTAGGATGCAGATGCATAAATTGTTCAATGGGCTGCTGCATATCCAGCTGATTGTCTTGTGCGATCAAGCGCCGCAAATCCCCATCGGTAAACAAGCCGACCAAGACTCCATCTGTATCAACCACGGAAGTGGCGCCGGGGCGCCCCTGTGTATGGGTCATGGTATCGAGCGCCTCAGCGAGTGTGATCTTACTGAAAACAATAGGATTTTCTTCGCCCGTTCGCATGATTTCACGAACCTCAATGAGTTTCTTGCCGAGGCTGCCCCCGGGATGAAAACAGGCATATTCTTGACGACCAAAGCCGCGTAAATTGAATAGGCACATTGCCAACGCATCACCCAAAACCATGGAGACTGTTGTGCTGGCTGTAGGCACAAGGCCCATCGGACATGCTTCGGCGACAGGTCCGATGCTTAGGGTGATGGTGGCATGTTGCGCCAGGCTTGATTCGGCATCTCCAGTCATGGCGATAAGTGGCACCCCTTGTTCCTTAAGGGGTTGAACGATTTGCAGTATTTCAGCGGATTCACCACTGTTAGAGAGTGCCAACACGACATCATCGTTGGTGATGCGGCCAAGATCGCCATGCACCATATCTCCAGCGTGGACATAAAGTGATGGTGTGCCGGTCGAGGCCAGAGTTGCCGATATCTTTTGCCCAACCAATCCACTTTTACCCATACCGGTGACCACGACATGTCCTTTAGATTGCAGTATGAGCTCAATCGCTTGGATGAAATTGCCGTTGATGTGGTTGCCTAGAGCTTGAACGGCTCGGCTTTCAACTTCGATAATCTGTCGGGCCTCTTCGAGAATGTCATCAGCGGCAAAAAGTTTGGGCTTTGCATTCGGGTCGGCTATCTGCTTCGAGCTCGTCATGATGGGGCCGCTTCTAGCAACTCGTTTAAATCTTCGCCAGTCCAAAATGTTGAAAATGTGCTTTAGATCGACACAAACAAGGTTAAATTAAATAAAAACATTAGGTTAAGGATCATTATTGGACATCAAGTCTTCCGGATTGGCGTTTTGGAGTGAACCCTTGTTTCCTGACTAATCCGGTATTGGGTTGATTCGTGTGTGTAAATAAAACCCAGAGAGTGGCCAAGATCGCTCTTAAGCATTTAAAATGCAAGAGCTATTTCTTTAAGCCGTCTCGTTAGTGGCTCTTCAGGGCAAAAGTCGTATTCGGGGCTAGCCGAAACAAAGCCCTTAATGTTAAGGTAGCCGTATTCGTATAGGCCCTGCCAGAATAAGAGGAGTATCATGTTAACTTCTGTTCCAGAGCATGATTCGACGACGAAAAATGCGCGCGCGTTGGAGTTGCCGGTACAGGTGGCCAGTCCAGAGCGTGTGGCCATCTTGCTCAATCGCAATGCCCGGCGTGTGAGCGATCGTTTGGCACGTACCCTGGAGCGTGTGGTCGGCCCAGAGAATGTCTTTTATTCGCGTAATTTGGAGGAGGCGGAAGCTTTTTCCCGTGAAATTGTCCAGCGCGGTTACGGCACAGTCGTTTGTGGTGGGGGTGATGGGACTTTGGTTCAGGGCATTAATCTCATTCAGAATTATGTGCACTCTGCCAATGCTTGGCGCGTGGATCGGTACGAGCGTACGAATGAAAAGCAGACTCTCTTGGCGACGCCACGCTTTGCTTTTTTGCGTTTGGGCACCGGTAATGCGATTAGTAAACTGGTCGGCGCGACTGATCCAGTCAATGATTTGAAGCGCATTGTTGATTTTGTGCCGGGCAGAACCCATCATATGCCGTTGATTGAAAGTGCCGGCGAACGATTCTTTTTTGCCGGCATGGGCTATGATTCGATTCTTTTGAACGATTATAATTGGCTAAAGCAACACACACACAATCGCTTGATTAAACCTTTTCTGCATACGGTTGGGGGATATTTTGCCGCTCTTTTTATGCGGACTTTACCCAATTGGTGGCTTGGTCGTGCTGGCCGTTTTGAAGCGAAGGTGATTTCGCGCAAAGAAGCCTACTATGTCGATCCCCGACGTGGTGATTGCATTGAGTATATTGCGCCAGGCAGTGTGTTGTTTGAGGGACCGGCCACACTTCTTTCGCTGGGTACCTGCCCATTTTATGGTTATGGCCTCAAGATTTTTCCTTTTGCACGCATGATGTCGGGCAAGATGCATTTGCGCATTGGCATGCTGGATCCACTTCGGGTCTTGGTGAATTTACCGAGTCTATGGAAAGGCGCTTATCGACATCCCAAATTGGTGCAGGACTTTCTTGTTGAAGATATTAGTGTGGAGCTCGGCAGTCCTTATCCTTATCAGCACTCGGGTGACGCGCAGGGTATGCGTGATCAAGTCGACTTTAAGATTAGCGATGAAATGCTACGCTTGGTTGACCTTTATCCACCGCGAAGAACAAGCTATTGATGCACTGAGCCGCCGAGGGCATTGAAGAGGCAAGCGTGAAAAAACTTTGGCAAAATTATATGGGCAGGTTTGTATTGGGCACACTGGTCTTGGGTGTGGTCTGCGCCATTTCTTTGGTTGTTGTTTATAATGAACTGACGGCCAATTTGCCCACGATTGCCCAGTTGGCTGAGTATGACCCGCCACAAAGCACACTCGTTTATTCCGATGAAGGGCAATTGATTGGTCGCTTTGAAAAAGAGTTTCGCCGCCTTGTTGCATTTGAAAAGATACCTCAGCATTTGATCCATGCATTTTTAGCGGCAGAAGATGCCGATTTTTTTAGCCATGAAGGATTGGATTACTGGGGCATTTTGCGGGCTGCTTTGAAGAACCTTAGACCTGGTGCGCATCTTCAGGGCGCAAGCACCATTACACAGCAAATTGTAAAAACGATGATTGTGGGTACGGAGCGTTCTTATAAGCGCAAGCTAAGAGAAGCGATTTTGGCCAGGCGTTTAGAGCAAAGCCTTACGAAAGAACAAATTTTATATATTTATCTGAATCAAATTTATTTTGGCTCGGGGGCTTATGGTGTTGAGGCTGCGGCAAAAATCTATTTTGATAAAAACGTGACACAGCTTTCGGTTGGCGAAGCCGCTTATTTGGCAGCAATCCCTAAAAACCCAAGTCGCTATACGCTGATCAAAGATCCTGCCGCGGCAAAAGAAAGACAAACTTATGTTCTTAAACAAATGTTTGCCCATGGCTGGTTGACCCAGTCTCTTATGGAGAAGTCGATTGGCAAGGCGGTTCCGGCGCCATCTTCGCTTGATCAAGGATTTGTCGTGTCAAAGCATTATGTCGAACATGTGCGACGGATTTTGGCTGCGGACTTTTCGGAGAAAGAGCTTTTCGAAGGTGGCATGAAGATTTATACAGGACTGCGCTTAAAGGCGCAAAAGGAAGCATTTCGTGCGCTAAGGCAAGGGCTTGAGCAGATCGCTCGCACACAGGGGTTTCAGGGGGCCAGGCAACGCCTTGAGGCAGATGTGTTTCGTGAATATTTAGAGTTGGTGCATCAAGATTTGGAAAAAAAATCGATTTTGTTTGCACGTTTACATGCGTCACCACAAAGTCAAACAACCTATATTTGGAATTTTGAAAAGCTTGATGAACTTGATGGTTTAAGTTTAGCTGATTTGAAAAGCACGATGCAGGTTTTACGACTTGAGCCAGGGTTGCAAGTCAAAGTTCCTATCACGAAAGTGAATTCAATAGAGGACCGTATCGAATTTGATTTAGGAGAATGTGTGGGGCATGTTTCGCTTGACGAGATGAAATGGGCCCGGCCATTTTCCCCTCAAGGGTGGACGCCAGCACCAAAAGACCTCAGCGAAATTGTTCGCCGCGGTGACTTTTTAAAGGTTGAGATTCTTGAAAAGGGAATTGAAAGCGCTGGTGATAAGAATTGCCAGCTGGCGGTCAAAGTGATTCCAGAACCGGTGGTTCAAGGTGCCTTTGTGGTGCTCGATCCGCATACTTTTATGGTCAATGCGATGATTGGTGGATATGAGGGTTCGGGGCGCGGCTTTAACCGGGTGACACAAGCCTTACGGCAACCGGGCTCGGCGTTTAAGCCCATTGTGTACGCGACAGCTTTAGCGCAAGGCTTGATTCACCAAGCAAGTCTTTGTGCCGATACGCCGATTGTTGTTCGTGATGTTGTGAGTGGAGAAGTTTGGAAACCGCAAAATTATGAGACCGGTGAATTTTCAGGGAATATAACGCAGAGGCTGGCCCTGGCATGGTCTAAGAATACTTGTGCCGTTAAGCTCTTTGAAAAATTAGGCGGTGAAGAGGTTCTCAAAATGGCAGAGAGTTTGGGTGTAAAGAGCACTTTACCAGATTCTTTGAGTTTGGCTCTGGGCTCGGGGGAGATGTCTCCGCTCGAATTGGCAAAGGTTTACGCGACTTTTGCCTCAGGAGGATTTAATACAGATCCTATTTTTGTTCGTAAAATTACAGATAAAAAAGGAAAAATTGTTTTAGACAAAAAGCGCACTTTATCACAAATGTTGCCGCCACAACTTGCTTACGTGCTGACCGACATGCTCAAGGCAGTTTTTGTGCAAGGCACTGCAAAAAAATACAGCAGTCAAAAACACGTGTTTGCTGGCAAGACGGGGACATCTGACGAGTCGCGCGACGCTTGGTTTGTGGGCTATTCACCTGAATTGGTCGCTCTAAGCTGGGTGGGTTTTGATGATAATCAATCCTTAGGTCGCGCCACCGGTGGCTCTCACGCTTTACCCATTTGGTCCGATTTTATGGAATCGATGTTGGACAATGAACCGCAAAGGGATTTTGCACAGCCTCCAGATATTGTTTTCTTGAGTGTTGATCGGGTCAATGGAAGCCTGCAGGAAACATCGCAAAGTGTGTCGATGGCATTTCAGAAGGACAATTTGCCGCGTGAACAGATGCAAGATCACGACAGCATTTTTATTGCGGATGATGAAGAAGAAAATGCATTGTTCTACGAACGACCTTAGGTGTTTTTTATATTTTCTTCAGCAGCAGAGAGTCTCAAATAAGCGGGGCTCAATTCTTCAAGTGCAAGATATTGGCCTTTCTGAATCTCGTCTTGTTTAAGCATCAAGGCTTGTTCTGTTTTCATCTGCTGTGTTGTGAAAACAAATTGCTCTGAGGCCTTAAGATAAGGTTTGAGCAAAGCAGCCGCTTCGCCCAAAAGGGTGACGGGGTCGTCTTGAAGCGCATTTAAGTGCGCGGCCAAAGCTTCGGGATGGTAGAGCCCCACAGGGATAATGCAATTAAGCGCATCGTTGTTTTTCTTAAAGGCACCAGCAAAAAGTTCACCCCTTTGGGCATTTCTTGTGGGGACGATAATCTTTGCATGATGGCTCAGGGCCAGCGCTTCTAAGGAACAAAACCCATAGAGGGGAACCTGTGCGCCGAGAGCAAGTCCTTTCATTGTTGCAAGCCCCACCCGTAGCCCAGTAAATGATCCCGGTCCCAGTCCAATAAGCATTGTATGGATTTCGTTGAGGGGTATTTTGGCTTCTTTAAGGCAAGCTTGTATGGATATGAGTATCGATTCTGAAGGTTTTTGGGTTGCTGGGCATGTGGTTTCAAAGAGTGTGTGGGTCGATGCATTATAACAGCCCATCAGTGCCAATGTATCAGATGTGTCCAATATAAGGGCCGAACCGGACTTTGCGGATAAGTGCGCTATTTTTTCACATCGAAAGCTAAGCGACATTAACCCAACACATACCGGATGATGTCATTGTGAAAGACGAGAACCATCAAGAGCAAGAGCATCCCAAGGCCAAAGACATTTGCCAGTTCACGAAACCGCATTGGCGGAGGCCTACGTCGAATTGCTTCGTAAGCAAGAAACATGAGTTGACCGCCATCCAAAACAGGCAGTGGGAAGAGATTTAATATACCCAAATTGACACTGATCATCGCAAACATGCGAAAGAAAAAGTCCCAGCCCCGTTTTGCACTTTTTTCGGCGATGACAAAAAGCATAATGGGACCGCCCATCGTGTCTAAGGGAATGACGCCCTGAACAATTTTAGCAATACCTTTAATGATCAGACTCATGTCTTCAAGGACTTGTAAGTTCGCCTCATAAAAAGCTTCTCCGAGGCTGACTTGGCGCTCCAAGAGATAGGTATCAAGAACCGTGTTGTTGTTATGTGCACCAAAGCGATAAACTGTGCGTTTGTTTTTAAAATCGTCTGTTTCTTCCCTGGCTTCGAGTTGGACTTGGGTTTCTTTTATTTCCATACCGCGCTGATAGCTTAAATGAAAACGTGCGCGTGCATCGCTGCCTTGAAATGCAGAGAGGTCTATGGCCCAAACACCGATGGGTGTGGCAGGAGATATTCCATCTTCGTTTTCGATGGCGACAGAAAGCAATCGGTCGTTTTTGAGAAGCCCAGCTTTTGCCGCAGGGCTACCTTCTTCAACCTCATCAATAATGGTGTCCATATTGATTAAGCCTGTGTAAAAAAGAGAATCGGCCGAGGAGAAAGCGTCGTTTTTAAGTTCTTGCGGGAAGTCAACGGGCACAAGCTCTTTGCTGATTTCTTGTTCGCCACGTTTAAGACTCAGCTCTATGTTTGACTGTGCTGACAACCCGGCAAAGAGCTGGCGGACTTCGTGCCAGGCGTTGATGTCACTCTTGTTGATGGAAAGGATTTGGTCACCGGTTTCAATACCCGCTAAGGCGGCAGGACTTGTTTCATCAATCACGGCAACAATCGGTTTGAGATATTGAAGAGAAATGCCAATACGCCCTTTGGTTTCTTGCTCTTTGAAGACATTTTCCCGGCTATGTGCTTCTGGGCGCAGGGTTCCTGTATGTATTTGACCATGACGCTCGTAATCGATTTGTAAATCTTTGCCCGGATTTGTCGCAATCACTTGTCTTAGTTGCTCCCAGTGCTCTGTTTCTTCTCCGTTGACCGCGCGTATCGTATCGCCGGGCCGCAGTCCTGCTTGCCAAGCGGGCTGTCCTTTTGAGACGATGCCCAGCTTGGTCGCACCGAATTGGTGGGTGCCACTGAACATGAAAAAATACACAATTAAAGCTAAAATAAGATTAAAGGCAGGGCCCGCAAAGGCAATCGCAGCACGTTGCCAAATTGGTTTTGCATCAAAGCTACGGCCTTCATCTTCTGGGGCAATCTCTTCATCTTCTCCAGGAATTTCGCCAAGCATTTTGACATATCCGCCCAAAGGTAGAGCGCGGAGTTGATATTGGGTTTCGCCTTTTTCGTAGCTAAAAAGTTTAGGCCCAAAACCAAGAGCAAAGCGTAGAACTTTAACATCGCAAGCTTTGGCAACCAGAAAGTGCCCAAGTTCATGAAAGAAAATGAGCGCGCCGATAAGAATAATGAACCAATGTGCATTTTGTAGAATATACATTTTTTTCCTATTTTCTAATTTACGCTATCTTTCATGGGGATGGCTACCGCTTTATATTGTCCTTTTTAGGCTCCGGACAAGTCTAAAAAGATGGTGCAATAACAATAAGTAAGGGGGATGACAAAAAGAAAAGCATCAAACCTGTCGAGGATGCCGCCGTGACCGGGTAAAAGTTTTGAGCTGTCTTTGACCTGATAGGCCCGTTTAAGCATGGATTCGGCTAAATCTCCGAGTATTCCAGAAATGGCGATAAGCAAGCCCAAGGCCAGGGCATGGCCCAGGCTGATGGGTAACTTTAAAAGGCTGACCAGGCTAACGCTGCAAACCAGTGCTCCAGCGATGGCCCCATAGGCGCCGGCCCGGGTTTTACCCGGAGAAATCACAGGATAGAGCTTTTCTTTACCCCAGGCGCGACCGGTAAAATAGGCGGCAGTATCACCGGCCCACGTTGTAAGAAGCGCCAGCAGGACGAGGCCCAAGCCTTCAGGAGATTCCCGCAAATTGCTTAGAAAAGGCAAAAGGGAAAAGCAATAAAATAGACCGAAGAAAAGGACACCCAATTTGCTTATGGAGCTGTCGATCGGCAGGGGATCACGAAGAAAAGCCACAAAAAGAAGCAAAAGCAGGCAAGCCTGAAAAAGGTTGGCATGCGTGTTGGGCAAAATGGTTAAAGCACGTAAGCATATGGTGATGCCGAGTAAGAAAGTGAGAATTCGCAGCGATAATTTTATATCGCGAAAAGTCATGTTCAGAAATTCATACCACATCAGTCCACATAGGATGAGGCAGATTAGGGCAAGCGGCATACCGCCGAGATAAATAAGCCACAAGAGCAGGGGACCCAAAAGGGCAGCAACCATTATTCGATGTTTCAGCATGTTTTAAAGCCCAGATGAACTCGCGAGTTGAATATCCACATCGCCGAATCTTCTTTGGCGATTCGCATAGTCGTTTAAAGCGGTATCAAAATGGGCACGGGAAAAATCAGGCCACAAGGTATCGGTAAAGTGCAATTCTGCATAGGCCATTTGCCAGAGAAGGAAGTTGGAAATGCGATATTCTCCAGAGGTTCGTATGATAAGGTCGGGATCAGGCAGGTCTTTGGTAAAAAGTTTTTCCGCCAAGACTTTTTCGGTCAAATCTTCAGCTTGCCAGTTTTTTGCGAGAGCTTCATGATAAACATTCTTCATCGCATGAATAATTTCTTCCCGACTTCCGTAATTTAAAGCGAGAGTGAGGGTCATTTTCGTATTTTTTTTCGTTTCATCGGTCAGCTGGTTGACCGCATTTTGTGTCGTTTCAGGAAGAGAGAGCAAATCACCAATGGTGCTGAAGCGGATATGGTTATCCATTAAGGTGTCGCGTTCTTTGACACAATATTCTTCAAGCAAGTTCATCAAGCCATTAATTTCTTGAACAGGCCGTTTCCAGTTCTGAATCGAGAACGAGTAGAGCGTTAAGTGTGGAATTTCGAGTTCTCGGGAATAGGTGGTGATGTCACGGACAATTTTAGCCCCTTCTCGATGTCCCTCTATACGTGGCAGCTGACGATTGAGAGCCCAGCGGCCATTGCCATCCATAATAATGGCAACATGCTGTGGAAGGTTGGCTTCCTGTGGGATTTCTTGTGATGCGGGGTGGGCCATTGGAGCTTAAAAATCGAGCAGTTCGTTTTCTTTTTTCGCGATGATTTCATCAATGCTTTTGTTGCCCGCGTCGGTCACCTGCTGCACTTTTTCAAGGGCTTTTTTAAGATCATCTTGTGAGATCTCTTTCTCTTTTTCAAGCTCTTTGAGAAAGTCATTCGCATCTCGTCTATGATTTCGCAAAGAAATTCGACTGTCTTCCGCTCTTTGCTTAACCTGTTTTGCCAATTCTTTACGTCTTTCTTCGGTCAGGGCAGGAATGGGTAAGCGAATCATTTCGCCATCATTTTGGGGAGTGATGCCAATTTCGGCGCCCATAATCGCTTTTTCGACTTCAGCGATAATCGATTTGTCCCAAGGTTTAACGGTAATCAGCCGTGCATCTGCAACATTGACATTGGCCACTTGGTTAAGTGGGCTCATGGAGCCAAAATAGTCAACGCGCACACCATCAAGGATGGCCGCATTGGCTCGACCGGTTCGCATTTTCCCTAAATCGCCTTTTAATGCATTTAAGGTCGCATCGATTTGGCCTTTAAGCTCAGCGTATACATCATCGATTGCACTCATGGTTTCTCCTTACAAATTTATATTGCGTCTTTAAGTTTTTGGCGCTTCACCAATCCACGTTCCAATAGAGTCGCCGGTGATGGCTCGACGAATATTGCCCTTGGTGGTTAAGTCAAAAACCAGAACAGGTAAATTATTGTCTTTGCACATGGAAATGGCAGTCGCATCCATGACTTTTAAATCATTTCGCAAGACATCAAGATAGGATAATTGCTCAAAACGTTTTGCATCCTGATTTTTGACAGGATCACTATCGTAAACACCATCAACTTTTGTTGCCTTGAGTAAGACATCGGCTCCGATTTCATTGGCGCGCAGCGAAGCACCCGTATCGGTTGTAAAATAAGGGTTGCCAGTTCCGCCTGCGAGAATGACGACACGTTTTTTTTCAAGATGCCGCTCTGCTTTACGCCGAATATAAGGTTCGGCCAGTTGCATCATGCCAATGGCCGACTGTACGCGGGTCGGTACGCCCAGGTCTTCGAGGACTTCTTGCAGGGCCAGTGCATTCATCATCGTGGCCAGCATGCCGATATAGTCGGCAGTGGCTCTGTCCATGCCGCTCGATGCACCAGCGACGCCCCTAAAAATATTGCCACCGCCGATAACCACCGCCAGCTCAACGCCCAATTCTTGCACTTCTTTAATTTCCGCCGCCAAACTTCCGATGGTGTCCCTGGATATGCCATAGCCTTGCTCACCCTGAAGTGCTTCTCCGGAGAGTTTTAACAATACACGTTTAAAGGCGGCCTTGCTCATGAACCTATCCTAATCTATGGGATTTTTGGCGCTGCGGCTGTATCGCTCTCAACGTAAGGCGTGTCAAGGTGCCCCGGTCGCAAAAAACTACGGATTATAGGGTAAAAATATCTCCTTTGATTTGGTGGCTGGATCTAGGGCTTCGATTCGCATAGAAGGGTTATTCGAGAGGAAGGCAAACTGTGTCATATCTGGTTTTAGCACGTAAATATAGACCGCCTGGTTTTGAAGATATCGTTGGTCAGGAACATATCGTCCAGACCTTAGAGAATGCGATTAAGCTTGAACGGGTGCATCATGCATTTCTATTTACAGGACCTCGTGGTGTGGGAAAGACGACCACGGCCAGGGTCTTGGCCAGGACATTGGGCTGTGATGATTTAGATGTTGTTGAAGTTGACGCAGCGTCGAACAGCGGTGTGGATAATGTTCGTGAACTTTGTGAAAACGTACGCTACCGGCCGACAAAAGGTGCCTATAAAGTTTATATTATCGATGAGGTGCATATGCTGAGCCAAGCAGCCTTTAATGCACTTTTAAAAACCCTTGAAGAGCCCCCCTCGCATGTGAAATTTATTTTTGCGACCACGGAGCCGCATAAGATTCCGGCGACAATTTTATCCCGTTGTCAGCGATTCGATTTCCGTCGTGTTTCAGCCGAAGTATTAACGACGCATTTAAAAAGCATTCTTAAAAAAGAGAAAGTAAAGGTTCCAGATAAGGCCTTAGGGCTTATTGTGCGTGAAGCCGAAGGCTCGGTGCGTGATGCGCTTTCTCTGCTGGATCAGGTGTTAAGTTTTGCTGATGGCAAAATTACGATGGATTCCGTTGAAGGTGCCCTTGGACTTTTAGAACATCAATTGATTGTCGATTTGGTCCAAGCTGTTTTAGACAAGGATGCAGATAAGTTACTGGAAATTATTGCGCACATTGATGCTCGTGGGCATGACCTGTCGTCTGTGGCGCATTTAGTCCTTGCCCATCTTCGTGATTTAATGGTGATGACTTTAACAAGTAAGCCGGACATGCGCGTGCTCGATCGCAGTGATAGTGAACTTAAGGTTCTTAAAAAACAAGCGGGGCAAACAAGCTCTGAAGATCTACAGCGTTACTTTCATGTGGCGACCAAAGCAGCCGATGACGTACAGCGCTCAGAACACCCGAAGCTTTCTTTGGAAATGGGCTTACTGAGCTTGCTGGCGATAGTGCCAACAACTTCTGTTGAAGTGTTGTTGAAAAAACTTGAGGAAGTCGGTGGTGCAGGGGGGACGCTAAGCGTTTCGGCAAAGCCGGCTTTCAAAGGGAAAAAAACAAACGCGCCAAGTGCGCCCAAAGCAGTTTTGGATAAGACAAAGGTACTTGAGGAAAGAGTGACTACGGCGAATATGGCAGAGGCACCGGTTTCCTGGGTGCGTTTTGTCGATCGGGTACGGGCAAAACGACCAGCTTTAGCGTCATTTTTAGAGCACGGTCGACCGATTGATTTTTCGCCCACCGGGGTCAAACTTAGTATTTCAAAAAAAACGTTTTACTGGGACGCTTTGCACGAACGAGACAATATCGATTTGATCCAGAATCTCTTAAAAGAGCATTTTGACCAGGAAGTTTCCTGGCAGATTGTAGATGATGGTGAGAGCCCCAAGGCTGTTCAGACGATGGCGGAAAGTGCGAGTGCCGCAAAAAAAGACAAAAGACAAAAAGTGATAGACGATGCGCATGCCCATCCGGGTGTGCAAAATGTGATGGAAATATTGGGGGGAGAAGTTCAGGAAATTCGCCCATTAGATCCTGATCTTGATTAAAAGGACAAGTAGAATGGATTTAAATAAATTGATGGATGCAGCTCGTCAAATGCAAGATGAGATGAGCAAGGCTAAAGAGCAACAAGTTGACATGCGAATTTCAGGCGAGTCTGGCGGCGGTTTGGTGAAAGTTTTGATCAACGGTCTGCATGAAGTTTTGGAATTGAAAATAGATCCGAGCTTAATCAAAGATGAAGATTTGTCCATGCTTGAGGATTTAGTACGGGCAGCAATGAATCAGGCGAACTTAAAATTGGCCGATGAACTCAAAACCAGTCTTGGCGATGTGGCCTCTAAAATGGGATTGGATTTGGGCGGCATGGATTTTCCAGGTAATATGTCTTAAGCATGAAGCTCGATCCGATTGCGACATTACAGTTACAGCTGGCCCGTTTACCCGGCATTGGCCCGCGGTCGGCAGCACGTTTGGCCTTCTACATTATTAAAACGTCGCAGGCGCAGGGAAAAAATGCAAATTTGGCAGAAGATTTGGCCCAATCTCTTCTGGATGTGCAAAAAGAGGTAAGACTCTGTAGAGAATGTCAGAATTTATGCACTGAGGAATATTGTTCTATTTGTCGTGATCCGAGGCGAGATCAATCTACGCTTTGTGTGGTTGAGGCGGTTCCCGATATGCAGGCTCTGGAGAAAAGTGGAACCTTTCGAGGTTTGTATCATGTCTTGCACGGCGTTTTAGCGCCCCTGGAAGGGGTGGGCCCTGAAGAGTTGAAGCTTGAATATTTATTGGATCGAACTAAAAATAAATCTGTTGAGGAAGTGATTATTGCAACGAATGCAAATGTTGATGGAGATGCAACCGCATTGTATTTGGCTTCCTTGCTTGAGCCCCAGGAGCTTCGTATTACACGTTTGGCGATGGGGGTGCCTTTGGGTTCAGAGCTTGAATATTTGGATTCTGCGACTTTAAGTCGGGCGTTGCTCGAACGTAAAGACATGGTCAATACTTGATTATTCATAGATGTAGACATAAGTTGCATTAAGTACCTTGGGGCGGATGCATGTCGTTTATCAATTATAGTTCTAAAGAGATCAATTGTAAGCTTGTCTATTATGGTCCCGGTCTTGGCGGGAAAACCACCAATTTACAATATATCTATGAGCAGACCCAAGGTGAGCTGAAAGGGAAAATGATTTCTCTGGCGACTGAGACAGAACGCACTCTGTTTTTTGATTTTTTGCCCCTTTCTTTGGGCGAGATTCGCGGCTTTCAGACCCGCTTTCATTTGTATACGGTCCCCGGTCAGGTTTTTTATGACGCCAGTCGTAAACTGATTTTAAAAGGCGTTGATGGGGTTATTTTTGTGGCGGACAGCCAGAGCGAGCGATTCGATGCGAATTTAGAGTCGATGGAGAATCTGCGGGTGAATTTATCGGAGCATGGCTACGATCTGGATTCGCTCCCCTTGGTTGTACAGTATAACAAAAGGGATCTGCCTTCGTCGATGGAAGTCGAAGAGCTACGAAAGCATTTAAACCCACAAGGCGTGACCGATTTTGAAGCCATTGCGACACAAGGGCAGGGCGTGTTTGAGTCACTTAAAACCCTTGCAAAACAGGTTCTTGTAGCGCTTAAGAGTGAAGGTGACGAGCTCTAACAAAGGCCCCTAAGCTGCGGCTAAAGGCTTGCCGAGAGCCTTTCTTCTGGGTATAAGCGGCCACCGATGATGCTCTTTCGTTACGCTATATTAACGGTATTTGTGACCTTTTTATTACTCCTGGCCGGTGGATTGGTGCATGCGACCGGCTCTTCCCTGGCTTGTCCGGATTGGCCCTTATGTTTTGGTGAAGTTTTCCCCAAGATGCAGGGCGGTGTCTTATACGAACATGGTCATCGGCTTATGGCGAGCCTTGTAGCCTTCTTAACTTTTGGTTTGGCATGTTGGTTATGGCGCAACGATCAAGGTGATAGGCCCATGCGTTATTTGGGGCTGGGCGCTTTTGTTTTGGTGCTTGCTCAGGCAGGTCTTGGCGGTTTGACAGTCATTTTTCGGTTGCCGCTTTTCGTTTCAGCCACACATTTGTCAGTGGCGATGTTCTTTTTTGGCCTTCTTGTCTATTTGACCTGTCGTATTTGTTATGGACCAAAGATACATGCGGGTGCTCAACATTCACGCGCCTGGCTGCTGATTGCGCTCATTGCAATCTACATACAAATTGTGCTTGGCGCTTTGGTGCGCCATACGGGCGCAGGTTTGGCATGTAATATCGATATTGTTTTGTGCAATGGTGCGTTCTGGCCAGACAATGGCCCTGGATTGTTGCATATGTTGCATCGTGTATGCGGATTTGCTGCAGGATTGGCTGTTTGCAAAGCGGCATGGGATGCTTATCGCTTAGGAAGTCAATTTCGTTCTGTGCGTATGCAAATGCTTTCATTGGCGACTGTAGCCTTATTGCTCGTACAAATCTTATTGGGTTTCTTGACGCTGGTCACCTATATCGCCGTACCTTTTGTGACGGCCCATTTAGGTGGCGCAGCACTGCTCTTGATGACGCTCTTAATTCTTTACTTATGCGGCCCGGTTTGGCTTGAGGCCCCAAAAGAAAGTTCAGCGCCTTCGCAAAATTTAGAAGTTGCATCGGTGGGAACATAATGGCCAAGGCAATAAGTATACCGGTGAGTTCAGGCGGCGCACTTCGAGACTATATTAGCCTTACCAAGCCGCGCCTCTCTCTTTTTGTCCTCTTTACATGCGCGGTTGGAATTTGGTTTGCGCCCGGTGAGATCGATTTCATGCGTATGTTGGGGACACTTTGTTTAACGGCTCTTCTTGTTGGCTCAGCGAACGCATTTAATTGCTATCTCGAGCGAGATACAGACGCCTTGATGCAGCGGACACGCACGCGGGCGTTGCCTGATGGCCGATTAGAGCCCCGACCCGCATTTATTTTTGCATGTGTGACCGGCATGATTTCTTTTGGCGGGCTCTTTTTTGTGGCCAATAGTCTCACCGCTTTTGCCGGATTGTTGGCGCTCTTTACTTATGTTTGCTGCTATACGCCGATGAAACGCAAAACGACTTTGGCGCTTTATGTTGGCGCAATTCCAGGCGCGATGCCACCACTTATGGGCTGGACAGCAGTCCAACCCCAGCTCGATCCAGGTGCGCTATGGCTTTTTGGACTTATGTTCTTTTGGCAAATTCCACATTTTTTAGCGATTTCTCTCTATTTGAAAAAAGATTATGACCGCGCCAGGTTGAAAGTTTTTTCAAATGTTTATGGAGAGCGTTTAACGATTGTGGCGGCGCTTATTTCTTCGATTGTGTTGCTTTTGGTCAGTTTGGTGCCAGTTTCTATAGGCTTAACAACTTCCGAATATGGTTTTGTGGCTGCGAGTGTTGGCGGGCTGCTGGTTCTGGTTGCCGCATTTGGTCTGAGTGAAAGAAAAAGTCAGGGCTGGGCGCGCTTGCTGTTTTTTAGCACGCTCTTTTATCTCTTTTGTATTTTTGCTGGGCTTTTGATTGGAAAAACAGGATGAGTGCGCAAGGTGCCGTATTGGAAAACAGTGCTCCTGGTGCGGAGCAACGTCCAATCTACTTTCTTTTGCACGACCTGTCTTTAACCTTGGGTTTTCGTACCGTCTTAGATGGTGTGTCTTTTGATTTGCGACGTGGTGAAATTCTTGGTCTCTTGGGTCCCAATGGCTCAGGTAAAAGTTCTTTGTTGCGCTGTTTAACTGGACTCTACAAGCCAACGTGCTCCTTTAGTGTGGGCGGTGAGGCGATGCGTCCTGGATCCCAGGCTTTTCGGAGACAGCTGGGCGTGGTTTTTCAGCAGGATAGTTTAGACGAAAAATTGACCGCCCGTGAAAATTTACACTTGGCGGGAATGCTCTATGGGCTCAAAGTCGATGAGTCCAAGGAGCGTATTGCGGAACTCCTCTCTTTTGTGGAATTGGAAAGTCGTGCCAATGAAGCGGTGAAAACCTATTCAGGAGGTATGCGCAGACGTTTAGAATTGGCCAGGGCGCTCATTCACAATCCAAGTATTTTATTGCTTGATGAACCGACGACCGGCCTTGATCCTTATGCCTTTGAAAAGGTTTGGAGTCGATTAGAGGCCTTACGCAAATTAAGAGGGTTAACCATTTTGCTCTCAACCCATCGATCGGATGAAGCGGAACGTTGCGATAGGCTTGCGGTGATGGATGAGGGGCGCATTTTGCGTTGCGATACTCCAGCACATTTACTGCAGCAAGTTGCAGGCGATGTGCTTATTGTGAAGGCGAAGCATTTAGAGTCTGTGGCGCGTGTGGTTGAGGAGCAATTTGGTCTCACAGGTCGTATAGAGGATGAAAAGTATTTTCTCGAACAAGAACAAGGCCATGCATTTATCCCTGAACTCGCATCTTCTTTTGAAACAGGAGAACTCTTGTCGATAGAGCTGCGTCGCCCCAATCTCAATGATGTCTTTTTTCACGTGACTGGGCACAGCATGACTGTGCGCGAAGAGGAGGAGGCGCATGATTAGTTGGTCTTTGGAGTGGGCCACAGTCAAAGCGCTTTGGCGACGTGATGTCTTGCGTTTTTGGCGTCAGCCTTCACGTATTGTAGGGGCTTTAGGGCAACCGATTATCTTTTGGCTTGTGATTGGCTCAGGTATGGCAACCACCTTCCAGCTTAAAGATGCAAATATTGGTTATATGGAATATTTCTACCCGGGCGTGGTGGTGATGGTTCTTCTTTTCTCTTCGATTTTTGCAAGTGTTTCCGTGATTGAAGACAGGCACCAGGGCTTTTTACAAGCGGTCATGGCGGGACCGGGCTCCAGAGCGGCCATGGTTTTGGGTAAATGTCTTGGTTCGAGCTCCGTGGCGCTTATTCAGGTTGCTGTCTTTATGGTCTTGGCGCCATTGGCAGGTTTTGTCTTTTCAGATGTGCAGTGGATTTCCATGTTTGCGATATTGATTTTTGCATCGTTGGGATTAACCGCATTGGGTTTTGGTATGGCCTGGTTTTTTGATTCTGTTCAGGCATATCATGCGATCCAAATGACTTTGCTGATGCCGCTCTGGGTTATTTCGGGCGCGATGTTTCCGGTCAACGATGGGCACCTTGCTTTTCGCCTTCTCGAACCCCTCAATCCGCTTGCTTATGCCGTCTCGGGCACCAGGCACGCTTTTTATGGTGGTCAAGCGCCGGGGCATTTAACCATTACTTCTTCGTTAGGGCTTGAAATTTTTTGTTTGGCATTTGTTTGCACACTTGCTTTTGCTGCGGCGGTTTGGGTTTGTGAGAAACGCCGCTAAATATTTTTTAAAGCATATTTTGCGCACGATCTGTTTGAGTCTTGGTTTAAGCGCATGCACACAGGTTGGGGAGTCGCCCAAGATCGAAGGTGATCAGACTCTGGGCGGTCGTCAAATTAGTGCACAACTTTTGAAGCGAGGTCAGGAAATCTATCTTGGCGCTTGCGCCTCTTGTCACGGTGTTAAAGGTGATGGTCGCGGCCCCGTTGGCTTGCATCAAAACCCTCCACCTCGTGATTTGCGCCAGGGCATTATCAAATTTGCTTCCGTGCCGGTGGGGGAGTTGCCCACTGATGAAGATTTGGCACGCGTGGTTAAAAATGGCCTGCGGGGTACAGCGATGTTGGCTTGGCCTGTTGCTGATGCAGATATTAAAGCGGTTATTCAGTACATCAAGCTTTTTTCAAGCCGCTGGCAAAAAGAAAAAGCGGGCAAGCCTATTGTGGTGGGCAAAGATGTCTTTGCAGGAAAGCGCGAGCAGGCATTGAAGCTTGGTGAAGAACTCTATCACACCAAAGCGCAGTGCAGTTTATGCCACCCGGCGTTTAGTGCGACTTTTAAGCATGATGCGCTTAGAGATAAAGATAAGAGTGGGCAAGCGCGTGTCGATGATACTTCCGGCCATGCGACAAAATTTGGCAAGGATGTTTTAAGGGCAGGGGATAAATTAGAGGACATTTACCGTGCGGTGGCTGCAGGCGTTGGTGGAACTGCCATGCCGAGTTGGTCAAATGCTTTAAGTGCCCAGGAGATCTGGGCTATAGCGTATTATGTTCAGGATTTAAATTTACGGGAAAACCAACGCCCATAAAAGAGGCCAAGAACGCCAAAGCACAACCCGGCAATTCCACTGGCCAGAGCGCCAGTATTAGCCTTAGCGCTATAACCATGAAAGCCATAAGCCATCATGATCAAGGAAAAGATCATCACAACAGCAATAAATATTTTATGCAGTGTATAAAGACGCACTATGATTCAATCAATTAGTTCTCAACCGCTTCGCTGTTTTCCGCATCAGGTTGTGGGGCGACAAAGGGCGGTTGTGAGCGCAGCGCTTTTTGCAGCGCTTGTGCTTTTGGTGTATCACGCAAATCGGCTAAGCTTTTGACGTAGTGTGTAAGGGCCCAAAGGTCCTGTGCAGTCAGAGAACTCCATGCGGGCATGGCTGTTCCACCAATACCGGCGGCAATGGTTTGATAAAGACGCTTAGGCTCTGTTCCGGTTTTGATGGGGTGGTAGGTGAAATCGATGGGGATAAGTTTATGCCCGTAAGAGCTGTCGCGCAGTTGTGGGTCATAAATATTGTCATCAATCTCGGTCATGTCGTAACCAAGGAGTGCTTTGGTGACATCAAAGAGTTCTTGTTTGCTGACGTAGCTTGGATGGCAGCGAGCGCACTGTACTGTGGCGTGATAAAGTTTTTTTCCTTCTTCGATACCAGCAGCCTCATTTCCGGCCCAAGGATCTTTGGGTGCAAGAACCATTTTGCCGGGCTTTTCTTTTTGCCAGCGTGGTGAAAGGGTTTTGATGTATTGGATAATGGCGTGAATATCTTCATCGGCGAGGTCCCAAGGCAGCATAGGGGTGCCATCAAGACCTTCTTTGATGATTTGGGTGAGCGTTTCGTCGTTGGGAAGCTGGCCTGCTTCAACACCGCCAAATTTAAAATAAGCCTCCGGATGGGTAAAATCTCGTGGTATAGGGCGCATGTAGTGGCTGGCTGGACCCTTGCCGTCACCCGTTTCGCCGTGACAGGCGTAGCAGTTTTGCATAAATTTTTCTTTGCCCTGATTTAAGACTGCGGCAGAAACTTCCTGGCCACCTAGAACCATGGGTTCCTTGAAATGCTTATCACAGCCAGTGCTAAGCAAGAGTAGGGTAAAGAGGGCAAATATGTTTACTAATAACTTTTTCATAATCAACTCACATGATGAAAATGGTTACGAACATGAGCAACCAGACAATACCGACAAAATGCCAGTACATTGTCCATAAACGAACAGTTATAGAATTCTCTAAACGATAAACCTGACGCCAGGCTTGAATCGACAAAACAATGAGGGCGAAAAAACCGATCAGAACATGGGCAGCATGCACCCAGGTCAAACCAAAAATGATTGAGCCGTAGGAGCCTGAGTCTGGCGTCAGCCCGCTGGCCATGAGAGCGCTCCAGAAGTGCCATTGTAGACCAAGAAACAAGGCCGCAAAGACGGAACCAAGCATAAAGGCGTTGCGAAAGGCTGCCAACTTTTCCTTACGCAGATGAGAAACGCCACGGTGCAGGACCAAGGAGCTAAGCGCAATCACAAATGAATTGATTGCGGGCAGCATAATAGAGAACTCCGGTGCATTGACCGGTGGCCAAACATTGGAGCGCACACGCACAATGGCATAGGAGAAGAAGAGGGCTGCAAACATCATGGCCCAGGCGGCCAGAAGGAAGATCATACCGAGCATGGCGGTCCATTCCCGTCGCGCTCGGTTTTGTGCCGCCACATTGGGCGGCATCTCGATCATTTTGGCAGCCATTGTTGACATTCTTTTCCTGGATGACCTCCGCTTTAGGCGCCCTGCGCGACCTTCTCATCTGTGCTTGCTGATAATTCGATGCCATCGAAGGCTTCGTCTTGTCCTAGCCAATCTTTGCCCATCTTTTCGAGAACACCCGGATGGGCGTACTCATGAGGGCCATGATAAACTGTGGGGATTGGGTCAAAGTTGTGCACCGGTGGTGGTGACGGAATCGTCCACTCCAGGGTTCCAACTTCCCAAGGGTTGTCTCCGGCCTCTTCACCAGCAAACATGCTCTTAAAGAAATTAATCACAAAAAAGACTTGTCCAAAGAGCAAGGCAAATGCAGCCCAAGATGTCTTGATGTTGGCATCCTGTAAATGCTGCAAAAAGGTGTATTGATAGGGGTCAAAGAACCAGCGCGGCTGGCCTGCGTAACCGACCACCAGTTGTCCACCAAAAACCAAAGTGATAAAAATGAAGGAAAACCAGAAGTGCAACTTGCCCAACATGGGATTCATTTTGCGTCCAAACATTTTAGGGAACCAGAAATAAATCGCACAAAAGGTTCCTAAGAATGTCGCCGCAGCCATGGTGTAATGGAAGTGACCAACAACATACATGGTGTCATGCAGATAGATGTCCGTAGAAATTGTTCCTAAGAAAATCCCGGTGAGTCCACCTAAACCAAAAACAAAAACAGTACCTAAAGCAAAAATCATGGGAACGGTTAGGCGTATGGAGCCTTTCCACATGGTGTGTAGCCAGTTTAAGAAAAGAACTTCTGCGGGGATGGAAATGACCAGCGTCAAAATCATAAAGCTTTGGCCTAAGAGTGGATTGATTCCAGTCATAAACATATGGTGACCATAGACAACCGCGCTTAAGACCGTCACGGCGATAAGCGCAATAACCGTACCCTTGTACCAGTAGGCTGGTTTCCGTGAGAAAAAGGAAATCACATCACCGACAATACCCCAGGCAGGTAAGATCAGAATGTAGACTTCGGGGTGTCCAAAAATCCAAAAGAGGTGCTGAAACAAGATTGGATCACCACCGGTGCCGGTCGCGTTGGCACCGGCCACAAAAAACTGCGTCCCGAACATACGGTCGAGAATAAGCAGTAGGCCTGCAGAA
Organism: Myxococcota bacterium; assembly: GCA_030749035.1. Taxonomy (GTDB): domain Bacteria; phylum Myxococcota; class XYA12-FULL-58-9; order XYA12-FULL-58-9; family JASMKV01; genus JASMKV01. Next base: position 29,432 of record JASMKV010000262.1, read on the forward strand.
CCAAGGACTGGTACAAAAAGAACATTGAGGACAGAAGTCAACCACAGGCCCCATACGGTTAGTGGTAAACGCATCCAGGTCATGCCTGGTGCGCGAAAGCGAATGACCGTGGTGACATAGTTGATGCCGCCCATAATGGTTGCCACACCGGTCACGAAGATGGCTGCCATCATCATGGTTTGCCCGTGCCCCGGGGTACCGATATTTCCCGACATAGGGGGATAGGATATCCAGGCTGCCGCAGCTGCGCCATTGTCAAAAAAGAAGGATGCGCCAACCATGATTTGTGAAAGGACGAAAACCCAGAACGAAAGCATGTTCAGGAGCGGAAATGCCATATCCCGCGCACCAATCATTAAAGGAATACAATAGTTACCAAAGGCGCCAATCAGCATGGGCGTGATCGCCCAGAAAATCATGATAAGTCCATGGTTGGTAAAGAGCTTAGGATACAGATCAGGCGTTATGGCACCGCCGCTTTCTTTGAGGAAAAGATCACCGATAACCGGCACTTTTTCGCCAGGATAAGCCCATTGCCAGCGAATCATCATGGCCAGCAAGCCACCCCAAAGTAAAAAGAGCAGCCCGGCCCATAAAAATTGCTTGGCAATGACTTTATGATCGGTGGTGAAAAGATATTTTTTTACGAAAGTGGTTGGTTCGTGGTGAATGGGTTGTAAATCCATGATTATAACTCCTCCCAAGCCCAGCCCCATTGGGCTGACTTGTCTTCTGGATCAAAGGCGAGTTTGGCTCGGCGGCTGGCTTCATCATGCCACGCCTTGTATTCATTCTCTGGCATGATGGTTAAGATGCCGCGCATTTTATAGTGGGCGGCGCCACAGTGCTGTACACAAACAATTTCAAAATCACCTGTATCGGTGGCTTGAAACCAAATGCGATTGACATCACCTGGAATCGCATCGGATTTGACCCTAAGATTGGGTAAGAAGAATGAGTGAATCACATCAACCGATGTGAGCTGCATGCCAATCGGGGTGTTGATGGGAACCCGAATGTCGTTACGGGTAACGATGTCGTCTGCAGTGTTAAATTTTCCGTCGGCACCTTTATAGCGTGCGTCCCAGACCCACTGCCTGCCGTTGACTTCGATTTGCACTGCATCAGGCCCTTCGGCTTTTTCAAAGTTCCAAAAGGCTTCGTTTAAGTCGACAACGGAGTTGTAGAAAAGGTTACCATCAACAACAAAGAAGATGAGTGCTGAAATGGTACAGGCGATGAGTATGTGGTGCTTTGAATCGCCTGTGTCATAATCGGCTTTGTGGTTTTTGCCATGCAAAAAGATTGCCCAGAGCATCCAAATGCACATGATCACAAAAAGGATGATACAAAAGACCATGGTGATGTTGATCAACCAGTCAATACGGTGTCCATCCAAAGAGACATCACGCGGTAGATTATAACCGCTTTCTGGTTGGGGTTGTGCATAAGCCAAAGCGCTGACTAAGCTTACACTAAAAAAGGCCACTAGGTTTTGAATAGACTTACACCATTTCATTTTAAGGTGTTCTCCCTTCTGATACGTTGGCAAATTGCGCCATGATACGTTCTTCATGGACTTTGCTCTGCTTCAAAAGACGGTAAACAATGTAGGTTACCCCAAAGGGTAAAAGAATCATCGAACCAAGAATAATAAGGTAGAGATTGCCACCATCGTTGTTTCCGGCACAAGCCGGACAAGCCCAGGCATTTTGCGGAATGCCCAGACAAATCAAGAGTGCAAAAGCACTGATGGTTGTGCCCAACGTTTTTTTCACGAGAGCAATCTCCATGCTGCTTCACCAATCAAGGCAATCGCATATACTGCTGGGATGGCCAGGCAAAAGGCGACACCATTGCGCACCATTTTAGTTTCATGGCTTAAATGCATGAAGTGGTAAGCCACCAGGGCAGCTTTAGCGATAGCCATGAGGATAAGGCAGGAGACCAAAGCGGTGATAGATACACCCGGAACATAGACAACCCCAACTTCCAGAGCTGTCAGAATCGTTAGCCATGCAAAAATTTGCCAATACTTCTTCTTATTCACAGCCATTGTTAGCTCCTATAAGGGAATGAGGTAAATGAGAGTAAAAACGAGAATCCAAACCAGATCGACAAAATGCCAAAACAGTCCAGCGATTTCGATCATATTGGCATTGCCGTCATCAAAGTGTCCTTTGAGCATTTTGATCCACATGACCGTTAAGTAAGTAACCCCAGTTAAAACGTGCATGCCGTGAAACGCGGTGATCGCATAAAAGGTCGTGGCGTAGTTGGATTGGCCAAAAATAAGCCCCTCCTTAATAAGCCCCTCGTGATGGAAGATAAATGCAAACGTTCCAAAGTATTCTTGCATCTGACCGCATAGAAAAAGAGCGCCACCTAAAATCGTTAACCCGAGCCACATTTTGGCGGACTTCATGTCCTTTTCAACGACCGCAGCGTAGGACATGACCATGGATACGGATGAACAGATCAAGAGAAATGTCAGACCGGCAGTAAAATTAATACCAAGTTCTGGTTCGGGCCGTTCAAGCCAAGAGCAGAGACCCTGGTTAAATAATTCCTCTGAACAGCGCCACATATCGCTGGCACCGCGGCGGATGCCGTAGGCCAGAAGCAGTCCTGAAAAGGAAAAGGCATCAGAAAGCAGAAAAATCCACATTCCCAATTTGCCGGCGGTAATTTCACCAACATGTTCTTCTTGCGGCCAATCTACGGGGCCGTGATGATGGCTGTCAGCATTTGCGCTCATGTCGATATCCTCGTGTAATGGTGTGAGAATTTTAACGAACAAGACCTATCGCTCATTGGAGAAGAGAGCAAGTCATAATATGACACTTGTCATATTAATCTCTGTGTAATTGAAGAGGAAATTCGTACTTTAATGGTCCTAAATACTTTGTACGATGTGCGCCAAAAACATTGACCTTCGTGGCTTGGATCACTTATAGGTGCGCCACAGATATGGACAACACATCACATCAATGGGGCCTGAGGGTTGATCGATTCATGAAACGCTGGGTGGGGCATCCGGGTTTTTGGCTCTTGTGGGTGGCGTTAATCTTTTCCTGGCCGATCACGCGTGCCGTGCGTGCGAATTTGCCCGATGCGCTGCCCCAATTGGGTCAGGTGGCGCATTTTTCCCTGACCAATCAGTACGGTGCCAATTTTAATAGTGAGGAGCAATTGGCGGGCAAAATATGGGTGGCCAATTTTATTTTTACCCGCTGCCCTACAGTTTGTCCGGCATTTACCAAGAAGATGTTTGAGGTGCAGCATCGGGTGCGTCACTTGCATCAAGCGGTGCAGCTTGTTTCTTTTAGTGTCGATCCGGATTACGATACACCTGAGAGATTGTTGGAATACGCGCAGGAGCATCGGGCCAGCCCCTTTATGTGGTCCTTTTTGACTGGGCCTCTTGAGGCGGTGAAAAGCACGGTGAGTGAAAGTCTGAAAAATTCGATGGGGGGACAGCGGCCTGATGGGAATTTTGAAGGTATTTTTCATGGCTCCCATTTTGTTTTAATTGATGGGGCGATGCAGATACGTGGTTTCTATAATGCAGAAGATGAAGGCTCGATGGATGAACTTCTCAGTGATATGAGTTGGGTCGTCAATCGTGGTGGCTAGTCATGCGAAAAACGTTTAAGCTTCTAATTTTAAAATACTTTTTTGCTTCTCTGCTGATCGGGTTTTTGATTCCCGTGGTGGCTTTAGCAGAGAAAAGTGTGGTGCCCACGCCGTCCAAAACCCCGAGCACCAAGTCTGCAAACGCGGCAGCGGTCGAACCAGCCAAAGAGGAGGCGCCAAGTGCCGAGGAAGCCCAGTCGGTTGATGTTTCGGCAGAGGATTTAAAAGGCTATGACGCCAATGCAGGTGCGGGTAAGCAACTTATTGAAGTTGATATCGAAGGTACCATCGATTTGGGCCTGGCCGCTTATATCGAGCGGGCTGTTGCTAAAGGGAGCGCCAAAGATGTTTTTATCCTCAAGCTGAAAACCTTTGGTGGTCGGGTGGATGCGGCGGTACGTATTCGTGATGCACTTTTAGGTGCACCTATGCCAACAGTGACATTCATTGATCGGCGGGCCATTTCTGCAGGGGCTCTTATTTCTTTAGCGAGTGATACGATCATTATGAGTGAAGGCGCTTCGATTGGTGCCGCCACGCCAGTTCAGGCCGATGGTGGTAAAGCCAAGCCCACCAGTGAAAAAGTGGTTTCTTATATGCGTGCGGAAATGCGCTCCACCGCTGAAGCCAAAGGCCGGCGCGCCGATATCGCTGAAGCGATGGTCGATAAGGATATAGAGATTAAAGACATCAGCCAAAAGGACAAGCTGCTGACTTTAACGAGTAAAAAAGCTTTAGAATATAAGATCGCTGATGCGGTGGTGGCCGATTACGAAGCGGCGATTGCATTTTTAAATTTACATAAGGCGAAGCGTGTTTCTTTAGAAACCGATTGGGGCGAGAAACTGGCGCGGGCTTTAACCGAGCCGGCGGTTTCATCGATGCTCATGTCTTTAGGCTTTCTGGCTTTGATGATGGAGCTTTATACGGCCGGGTTTGGCATTACCGGCGCCATTGGCTTGGTGCTTATAGGTTTGTTTTTCTTTGGTCAGTATGCAGCGCATCTGGCGGGTTTAGAAGAGATGCTCTTTTTTCTCGTTGGCATTGTTTTGTTGCTTTTGGAATTTTTGGTGATTCCTGGTTTTGGCATTGCCGGCATTTTAGGCTTTGCGTTGATGGGGGCAGGCTTGGTGATGGCGCTTGTGGAGCTTAATATTCCCTGGGATGTGGCTTTTGAGCTCGGCTATGTGGGGGAATCGGCCAGTCGGGTGGCCGTTCAATTGGCGTTGGCTTTGACCGTTATCCTTATTGGGCTTTATCTTATGACCAAATATTTGCCAGGCTCCTGGCTTGGCTCCCGCTTAATTTTGAGTTCGAGTACGGATGCGGATAAGGGTTTTGTGTCATCGCCGGAGGCTGAGAACAACTTGCTTGGTCAGCATGGTCGGGTGATGGGGACCTTACGCCCCGCCGGTATTGCTGAATTTTCCGGAGAGCGGGTCGATGTGGTCAGCCAAGGTGGATTTATTGAAGAGGGGCAAGAAGTCGAAGTCGTTCAGGTTGATGGTAATCGGGTTGTGGTTAAAGCGCTGAACGCAGAATAAACTTAAAGGGAGTTTCTTTATTATGGATGGTACAGGTATGGCCGCTGTTTTTGTTATTTTTGCACTTTTTATACTTATCGCCTTTCTGCTCTGGTTTGTGCCGGTGGGATTGTGGATTCAGGCGATGACCTCAGGCGTGCCGGTAGGGATCGCCACGCTCATTGGTATGCGTTTACGTAAAGTGCCACCGTCGGTGGTTATCGGAGCCCGTATTATGGGGTCGAAGGCTGGCATCCAGGTGGTTGTAGATGAACTCGAGGCCCACTATTTGGCCGGAGGCAATGTAGGCCTGGTGGTGCAGTCGCTGGTTTCAGCCGATAAAGCGTCAATTTCTTTGCCTTTTGAGCGTGCCGCCGCCATTGATTTGGCCGGGCGTAATGTGCTCGAAGCGGTGCAGATGAGTGTGTTGCCCAAAGTCATTACCACGCCGAAAATTGCCGCCATGGCCAAAGATGGCATCCAGCTCAGCGCTTATGTGCGGATTACGTTGCGTACCAATCTCGATCGTCTGGTGGGTGGTGCGACTGAAGAAACCATTTTGGCTCGGGTTGGTGAGGGCGTGGTGTCGACCATTGGATCGTCATCTACCCATAAGGATGTGTTGGAGAATCCGGATAATATTTCTAAATACGTCCTTTCCAAAGGCCTGGATGCGGGAACGGCCTTTGAGATTCTTTCCATCGACATTGCCGATGTGGATGTGGGCGCCAATATTGGCGCCAAATTGCAGACCGAACAGGCCGAAGCCGACAAGCAAATCGCGCAGGCCAAAGCCGAATCCAGACGCGCCATTGCGGTGGCCGCCGAGCAGGAGATGCGGGCCAAAGTTGGTGAAATGCGCGCCCGGGTGGTGGAGGCGGAAGCCCAAGTGCCTTTGGCGATGTCAGAAGCCTTACGTGAGGGTAATATTGGCGTTTTAGACTATTATAATCTCAAAAATGTCGAAGCCGATACGCAGATGCGTACGTCTATTGGTGGTGATGGCAGCACAGACGGCGGCGGTCCAGAAGGGGCTTAAGACAATACTCTCATGAGGCATCGTCGTGACATTGAGACCCTCCTGGAGGGCCAAGATCGTGAGGCATTTTTGGCGCGCTTGCGTCTGGCCATCGCGTTGGAGTTGCCCAACACCCATTTTGTTCGGCCACGCCTCTTGCGGGCCGAGCGTTCGTCCTTGGGTACTCCAAAATGCAGAAAGAAATTAAGGGCTTAAGGGGATGAAGTGGTCTGAACGCATCGACGATCTGATCAATCTTTTGATCTTTTTTTACTTCTTTTTGCCAGCCATCAAGCGTTTTTTGAAGCGTTTCCGCAAGACCGAGAGCGTGTCCTCCACAGAGACTGTTTCTGCACAAGAGCAAGCTGAGGTGCAAGCGCAACAAAATCGTGACGCACTTTTGACCCGCATACGGGGGCGGCTACGACAGATTTATGTGGCGCAGGCGGAGCTTGAAATATTGCTGGACGAGCTTGAGGTGGCCATGGTTGATGCTCCAGGTTTGGTCTGGAAACGTACTTTAAGGGCGAGTGAAGAGGTCTTTGGCGGGCTTGATAGGCTATTTCGGCAGATGAATCAGGATATGGACAATGCAGCGCTTACCGGTGGCCCACTATTGGATGACTATCAAGCGCTTTTTGACGAGCAGGAACTCTTGCGGGAAGATTATCGCCGAATTTTGGCCTTAGAGGCGCAATTGGCCACGCAAAAGCCAGTGGTGGAGGCCCCTCAGGAGATTATTCTGCCCTTGCTGGAGGAGGCCCCCGAGGCGCAAAAGGCCCAGCTCCCCGTTCAAGCACAGATGGTTGTGCAAAACCCCGAGTTAAGGCCTTTACGGCCCCGGCAAAAAGTGTTGCGCGAAGCGGTGCTTTTAAGATCGATTTTAGGTCAGCGTACATCATATTTTCCTTAACGTTTATCTTGCCTTAAGCTATTGTTTTCAGTAAATGGGGGCGACCCATTTTGTTCCAAGTTAAGCTTGGCGATGAAAGGCAACGATGGCTTTTGATATTATTCCAGAACTTTGTATTGGTTGTACCGCCTGTTCCAAGAAGTGTCCTGTGGATTGCATCACCGGTGAGTCAAAACGTATTCATTGGATCGATCCTTTGGCTTGCATTGATTGTGGTGCTTGCGGGATTGTTTGTCCAACCGAAGCGATTTTAGATGCCAAGGGTCAGCCGATTCCCTTTATCAAAAAGAAAGGCGAGCGACCGATTGCCGTGGTTGATGAAGTCTTTTGTTCGGGTTGCGACTTTTGTCCAGACTTATGTCCGTTTGATTGTCTAGAAACTGTCCGGGATGTGACTTCACCGCTATCGACATCTGTCGTTAAAATGGTTGCACCAGAAAATTGCACCGCCTGTCGTTTGTGTGAAGACATTTGTCAAAAAGAAGCGATTGTCGTGCGTAATCCGGATGGAACCGATTTTGTTAATTTAGGTCGAGGCGACGTGGTGTAACGATGAGCGAGTCGCAAGAACACAACCAGCCGCAAGCGCAGAACAACGAGCCGGTTTCGTTTTACGCCAATCCGGTGTGGAAAAAGTTTTATGCTTTTATCTTGGGGCCATTCCTTGTGGCATCTATGGCGATTGGTGTTTATGTGGTGATTTCTTTGATGACCGGTGACAACACCACGCCTGGCGAGTTGGTGGGGCAGTTGCGTAACGGCGGCCATCATCAACGCTGGCAAGCGGCCTTTGCTTTAACAAAGTACATTCAGCCAGGCTCTGATGATGATGATGCATCTTACAGACGACGTCTGGCCGATGTTCGCGTGCTGGGGCCAGAACTCAAGAGTATTTTTGAGGATACGAAAGTCAGTGATCCACAAGTGCGTCGTTATCTTGCCCTTACCTTTGGCTATTTGGGCGATAAACGTTGGACCTCAGTTTTAACCCAGGCACTTCGTGATGAAGATTCGGAAACTGTGCTCAACAGTCTTATTGCCTTGACGATGCTTGAAGATGTTAGTGCAGCGCCGGCAGTCATTGAAGTCTCGAAAGGGGATGTGGCTGAGCTGCGCTCGGTGGCGGCTTATGTGCTTGGTGTTTTGGGCACCACCGATGCGGTGCGGCGTTTAGAGGAATTGCTTGGCGATCGCGCACCATCGGTGAAATGGAATGCGGCTTTTGCATTGGCGCGGCATGGCAACAATGCGGGGGAAGAGATTATTGCCGAAATTTTAGACAGAGGTCCATTGGCGCAGACCGAAGGCTTAGATGCGTTGAAGCGACAAGAACAATTTTTCAATGCGCTTCGTTCAGCAAGTCGGTTGAAGTCCGAAAAATTACACGGGCGTTTGGTCCGTATTGCAGAACATGACAAAGATATTAAAGCGCAGGGTTTGGCGAAGAAGCTTTTAGCCCGCGCAGAAACTACAGGCTTTTGAAGGAAAAGAAACGATGGCATTTAGAGTTTTTCGTTCCATAAATAAAGCGGCGCTAAGTGGCGAAGTGACCCGGCGCTCATTTGTTAATTGGCTTGGCTTAGGCTGGTTGATGTTTACTGCGGCGATGGGGGCTTGCACTGCGGCGATGGGCCGCTTTATGATGCCCAACGTTTTGTTTGAGCCACCGATGGCGTTTAAAGCGGGGTTTCCTGATGAATATCAAGAAGGGAAAGTCGATATACGTTGGAAAGCCAAATATGGTGTGTGGGTCGTGCGCGAAAAAGGTGGTTTTTATGCGCTTTCGACAGTGTGCACCCATTTAGGTTGTACACCAAACTGGCTGAGCGCTGATTCGAAATTTAAATGCCCGTGTCATGGTTCGGGGTTTTATATTACAGGAATTCATTTTGAAGGTCCGGCGCCGCGTCCCCTTGAGCGCTATAAAATCAGCCTTGCGGATGATGGGCAGATCTTAGTGGATAAATCGAAAATTTTTCAGCAAGAAAAAGGACAGTGGGAAGATGCCGAAGCGTACCTACCCATGAGTGCTTGATTAAATTGAATAAAAGGAAGCTGTATTATGGCAGATGACAAGGAATTAAGACCGGCTCACGTACCTAAGCGGCAGCAGAGTATTTTTCAGCCGATTTATGACTCTCAGATATGGCAGTCAATTTTTCGCCATGGCTGGATGGATAACGACCGTAATCGGGCGTTGGTCATTATTACAAACGTCTTTATGCATTTACATCCAGTACGGATTCGTAAAAGCGGAGTAATGCTCTCTTTTACCTGGTGCATGGGCGGACTTTCATTCTTTTTGTTTTTGGTTGAGACGGTGACAGGCGTTCTTCTTATGTTCTATTATCGGCCCACAGCAGAATACGCTTATGTCGATATTGTGGCGTTACGTGAACACGTACCTTTAGGCCTTTTTCGTGAGATGCATCGTTGGGGCGCCCATGCGATGGTTATTATTGTTTGGTTGCATATGTTTCGTGTCTTTTTGACCGGAAGCTATAAGCCACCACGTGAATTCAACTGGAACGTTGGGGTTATTTTGCTTGTCTTAACTCTTTTGCTTTCGTTTACCGGTTATCTTTTGCCTTGGGATCAATTGGCGATTTGGGCGGTTACAGTGGGCACCAACATGGCACGCGCAACACCGCTTCTTGGCCATGAAGGCCCTGGAGCGATGTTTATTAAAGTGGGTGATATTTCCCTGGTGCATGCCGGGTCCGATGTGAGGTTTGGCCTTTTGGGCGGCAGGTTTGTCGGGGAGGCAACGCTTTTACGATTCTATGTGTTGCATTGTGTGGCGATTCCCTTGGGGGCTGCAGTATTGATGGCGGTACATTTTTGGCGCATTCGTAAGGATGGTGGCATCAGTGGCCCGATGTAGAAGGTCAAGGTAATTTTTCGAAACGAAGGATATAATTGAGATGGAAGCTGCATCTGATACATTAAAAATGATCATCAATAAGATCTGCGAGCCGGAGCCATTTTTCATATTGATGGTGCTTTGGTGTTTTGCTTCGGTGATTTGGGCGGATAAATGGGTGAAGCCGAAAATTGCCTTTACCATGATGGGGGCATTTTTCCTTCTTTACCTTTTCTCGCTGACGGATTCTAATTTTTATTCGATTGCGACCAAAGGTGATAACATTCCGATTATCGCGATGCTCTTTATGTCGGTTTATTTTACCTGGCTTGGCTTTTGGCGGGGTGTGGAAAATGATAAGCGCAAAGCCGAAGGTCGCCCGATGATCGAGGAAGAGGGCAAGGAAGTTAAGGTCCTGGTTTGGCCCCATTTGATTTACATCGAATTTATTGTGGGCATTTTTTGCACGGCCCTTCTCGTTGTTTGGTCGATTGTGATTATGGCGCCTTTAGAGGAGCCCGCATCGAGTGCGGCGACACCCAACCCATCGAAAGCACCTTGGTACTTTTTGGGTTTACAAGAGATGCTGGTTTATTTTGACCCATGGATGGCCGGTGTTGTTGCGCCGAGTTTGATTATTGTTGGCTTGATGGCGATTCCCTATTTGGACAAAAATCCTAAAGGCAACGGTTATTACACAATTAAAGAGCGCTGGTTTGCGATTTCGTTTTTTAATTTTGGTTATCTGGTTTTGTGGATGGCTTTGATTTTTCTTGGAACCGTGATGCGTGGTCCAAACTGGAACTTCTTTGGTCCCTTTGATTACTGGGATGTACATAAGCAACCGGTTTTGAATAACTTAAACCTTTCAGAGCTTTTCTTTATTAAGACTTTGGATATGGGATTGCCTGAGCATTGGCTTAAGCGCGAAGCGTTGGGGATTGCTCTTACGGTTATTTACCTTTTTGTTCTTCCCGTTCTGTTTGACAAAGTCCCGTTTTTTAAAATCGGTGAGTTTTTTAAGAAGATGCGTATCGAGATGGGGGCAGTACGTTATTACACATTTATCTTTTTGTTTTTAACGATGATGTCATTGCCCATCAAGATGGTTTTACGTTGGACCGTGAACTTGAAATATGTCGTGGCAATACCGGAATACTTTTTTAACATTTAGAGTGGTGAGGACAGCAAAGTGGCACGTACCAATCGACCAGATGAAGCATATCACATACCAACCCTGAATTTTTGGTTTGCGATCTCGGCCATCGTGCTGATGATCACGAGTGTATGGATGGTGTGGTTTGATTATGACCGCTCCTGGAAAAATGTGCAGCGGGATTTTCAACGTATTGAGCGTGATCGGCTTGAATACGAAAAAGCACAAGCACAAGAAGAGATTAAGAAAGAAGAATTTGCGAAATTAGAGGCGACCTTAGAAAAGGCCGAGGCCAATGTGGTGGCCCAGCAAGAAGATATTGAAGCAAGCCGGATTGAACTCAAGACGCAAAGCGACGTGTTGTATTTGGCCAAGCAGAACTACCAGTTCAAGAAGGCGGACTTAGCGGACAAGCGCTACGCTTTAGAACATGATTTAGAGTACGCCAAAACTCCAGTCGAAGTGAAGAAGCTTAAAGACGCTTTTGCTGTAGAGGATCAGGCGGTCTTGGATTTAGAGAAAATATTTAAACTCGAAGAAGAAAAACTCTATTTTGCACAGACCAAGCTCGACAAATTGCTGGCGGCCAATAAAGCAGCTCAGGCTGCTTTGGATGCTGCGCAAAAAGAGGTGATTGCCTACAATAAGCGTCTTGATAAAATTGCACCCAACTTTTTTAATGATGTTTTTCGGGATGCGCCGCTCCTTGATTTTATGGCGCCCTCATTGCGCATTAAGCAGCGGGTTATTCCTGATATTCGTGACGATTATAACTTTGCCACGGTACAAAAAGAAGACCGTTGTGAAACTTGTCATTTAGGTATTGCCAATAAGAGTTATGAGACAGACGCGCAAACCGGGCGATTCTTGAGCGAATCAACGCGTGTGGTTTTTGAACATGAGGTCATCGACTATACAAAAGATTTTATTGAGGAAGCCTTAAGTGGTGATGATGCTAAATATGCTTTAGAAGAAATCGTTACGCTGCAGGAAAAACCTGAGCTGAGCATCGAAGCCTGGGCAGAAGAAAATATTGAAGATGAAGGTCGCCGTGGCGAGCTTATGGAATATTTGGCGGATGCCCGCGAAGATTTGCGCAAGGAAACGGCACAATTTAAGGCCCACCCTAATCTGGATTTATTTTTAACGTCCAAAAGTCCACATCCGGTAGAAACCTATGGTTGTACGGTTTGTCATGAGGGCCGAGGTCATGCGGTGGATTTTGATCGTGTCTATCACACACCTGAAAATGCGGAAGAAGCTGCGCGCTGGGCCGAAGATTATAATTGGCATGTGCCTCATTATTGGGACTGGCCGCAATTACCCGCAAAGTACGCCGAAGCCTCTTGTGCAAAATGTCATGATGCACAAGTCAAGGTTGCTGGTGCGGAAAAATACAACAAAGGTCGCGAATTGGTGGAAAATTCGGGTTGCTTTGGTTGTCATAAAATTGATGGTTTAACAAATGTCTTACGGAAGGTGGGGCCAGGTTTAGATAAGTATCCATCGAAAGTTGCCGATAAGGATTTTGCTTTTGCATGGATTTGGAACCCTAAACATTTTCGGCCGGACACGAAAATGCCGCAATTTTTTGATCTGGAAAACAATTCAGCGCCTGAGTTCAAGAGTCTGAACGAGCAGGAAGTTCGGGGGATCGTGGCTTATCTTTATAAGAACAGCGATTCTTATACTCCAGAAGCTTTAAATATGTCAGGCAACCCACAGAGCGGCAAGCAGCTCTTTGAGGAAGTGGGGTGTTTGGCTTGTCACTCGATGAATGATGCGAAGCAAAGCGTGGCTGACCACGGCCCAGATCTTTCAGGCATTGGTTCAAAATTAAGTCAAGAATGGATGTATTCATGGATGCGCAATCCAAAAGGCTATTTTGCCAAGACGCACATGCCTTCTTTACGTTTAAGCAAGAATGAAGCGGCGGATATTTCGGCTTATCTGATCTCCTTAAAGAAAAAAGATTGGAACGTTGCAAAGATGCCGACGCGGGATGAGGCTTTGCAGGAAGAGCTCTTGCGCATCGCGCTGGGCAACTCAATGCGGCGAACTGAATTGAATGACTATCTTGGCGGACTTGATGCGGAGGAGCGCGAGCTTCAGGTTGGTGAAAAGGCGATTGGAAAATATGGCTGTGCTGGGTGCCATGACATCAAGGGCTTTGAAAATGCAGGCCCCATTGGGACCGAGCTTACTACTTGGGGCAGCAAGCTGCTTAACAAGTTAGATTTTGCCATGATGCACGGGGAGATTCCGCATACGAAAATTGCTTGGTTTCAAGAAAAAGTGGATGACCCGCGGGTTTATGATCGTGGCAAGGTTAAAGCTTTTCCCGATCTTTTGAAGATGCCAAGATTTGGTTTCAATGAAGATGAAATTGAAGTCTTAACAACCTATATTTTGTCGCGTGTGAAAAATGATATTTCCGATTTGCGTAAGCGGGCTGTCGATCCTGAGCTTGCGGCGATTCAGGAGGGTCGAACAATGGCCAGGCAGCTCAACTGCTATGGCTGCCATTATTTCGATGACGAAGGTGGAGACTTTGCGCTCTACTGGACAGTCAACGATCAAGGCCAAGGGGAATTTACTTCATCGAGTGGTCGAGCTCATTTTGATTATTTGGAGCATGTGCCAGGGCCAACCAGGGGACATGTACCGCCACTTCTTTTAGATCAAGGCAACAAGACAGAACCACAATGGCTCTTTTCTTTCTTGAAGGATCCGATCATGTTGCGTCCGCAGTTAAAGATGCGCATGCCGACTTTTGGTTTTGATGATGCAGAGGCCAATACCGTCATCAAAATGTTTGCGGGCATTGAAGGACACGATCTTGGGGAAATTTCATCTTACCAGCCTGATGTGAGTTTGGCTTTAACAGGCCATGAACTTTTCCAGCGCGGTAAGTGTACCCAGTGTCATCTTTTTACCGATAAAGTGGTTTCTCAGGAAAACGTTCCCAAAACGGTTGTGGCGCCAAATCTGAAACTTTCCGCGCAGCGTTTGCAGGCGCAGTGGATTGTGCGTTGGCTCGAAGATCCACAAAGCATTATGCCCGGAGCGAATATGCCGAATTATTTCGACACGGAAAACAATTTTACGGTGCTCGATCAAGACGCCAAACTGCTGGGTGGAGATATGCATAAAGGCATGCAGGCTTTAAGAGATTATCTTAAGCTTTCGGGTTCATCTAAGGGCGGTGGAGGCGAGCGCGCTGGGCTCTAGTTCACGGGTTTTGGCGTAGGAAAAAGCGGTTTTTTCCTAAGTCCTTTAGATCAAGCGCTTTTTGCCCCTTTCCAGAGCCCTAAGGTACTGTTACTATTGGCTTTAGTATGCTTAAAAATCGTCGATGTGATGACTGACGATGTGAACCTTTAGGCATGGGTGAGGCCATCATTGCAGGTATTTGAACACCACAAATCGAGGTTACATTGTTCAGCATTTACGCTTGTTGAATTAATGGTCACGCTTGGTTTTTTATCCTTTGCGCTTTTAGGGGTGACGAGCCTGCAGATCTACGCCATGCGTATGGTTCAGACCTCGGCGGATATTACCATCGCGTCGAATTTAATCTCGGCAACGGTAGAGGAGTTGTGGTTAACCGATTTTGATTCGGTGACTGACGTTGCGGCTGTTTATTATCGTCAAAATGGTGCGGCCATCACCGAGAGTGACGCCTCGTCCCAAAAATTTGCCGTCACCGTAAGCTTAGAAACCGATAACGGCAATTCGAAAGACATTAAGGTGACCGCAACGTGGAAATCCCATCCAGGGGCCTCGGCGGAAAAGAATGTTGAAACGTATACCAGGATTTTTAATAGGCCATAGCCCATGCAGTTGATGAGAAAAAAATTACGAGCACAGGAAAAGGGTTTCACGCTTGTTGAGTTGATGTTGACGGTGGGTTTAGGCTCGATTGTCGCCGGAGCCATTGTCGGCACCATGGTGACGCAGCAACAGGGTTATCAAACGGCGCTTGAATTTACCGAAGCGCAACAAAATGTTCGTGCCGCTTTAGATGTCATCAATTATTATGCACGGCAGGCGGGTAGAGGCTTTGTTGTTGCCGGAAATGGCACGGGGTCTTCGGCGGTGACACTTGCGGGGTCACCCTTTATTGGTAACTGTTTTTTAGGCAAAAGTCATAGTGGCAAGGGTTTGGGAGCAGCTCAGGATAATTGTGACAATATTGATACGGATGTGGATCGATTACGAATTGCGTATGCGGATGCGGACAGAATATACGATGATGCAGCGTACGATTTGGCTATCGATACCGCGGAAGGTACAATTCAAATATGCTGTAATGGATCTGGCTCAGAATTGTGTCACGACAGCACCAGTGTTGGGGCCTTACATTCGTCCAGTGAAACAATTTCTTCAAGTGCGCCTGTTTACGGGCTGATTTCAGGAACCTGCTCCGATGGTAATTTGGCCAATGATTTGGTCCTTTTGACGAAGGTAAGCAATTGTAGCAATCTTACCAGTGGTTATAATGCCTATGTTTACAATTCGGACCTGTCCGGCCAATCAAGCAGCACGACGCTTTCTTGCACCTATGCAACAGGCGCATTCAAGCTTTCTCGTGCTGAGGTGGTGGATTTTTTTGTTGATAAAACCACAGATTCTTTGCACCCAACGCTTAAAATGAATCGACAAAGCGCTGTAGGAGAAAGCAGCGCACAGATCATTGCATATGATGTTGAAGATATTCAGTTTCAATATGGTATCGATACCAGCAAAAATCCTGATGGTATTCTAGGCGATGGTGGTACCCCGATTTGGTGTGATGATCTTTATATTACAGCCGATTCGGTGGGCGATGATGATTGTGCAGGACTCGGAACTTTCGGTACAACACTGGCTTACCAGCAGCGCGCCATTGCGTTGCGACTGGCAGTGATTGTGCGAACGCGTCATCAGCGTTCAAGGTTGATGAAGCATGATGTGAGTGCTTATGATGGAGCGACCTATCCTTTAAGCAGCGAGAACAACGTTCGAGGTCATTATCGTCGCTGGATTTTTCGTTCAACCATAGGTTTAAGGAACAACGCCTTGTGAAAATTTTTCTTAAAAACAGTGAAGTTGGATTTTCTTTAATCATGGCGGTGTCCGTTGTTGCACTTTTGATGATGCTCGGCTTGGTGGTGATGCAGTCCGTGAATTCCGACGTGCGGGTTGCGGGCAATAGCCGGAATACGCAGAACATGATACAATTGGCCGAGGCGGGGATTGCTCAAGGCTTGGATGTGTTACGGGCTTCTCCCTACAATATTGATGACCAAAGCACGCCTTCAACTCAGACAAGTGTCATTAACAGCGCCATTGGCTCTGGCAGTAGCTTAAGCGTGGTGGGCTCATCGGATACAGAATTGGGGAATTGTGTTGAAAAAGGTTGGCGGCAATTGGTGGGCAGTGACACTTGGACCGCTTATGGTAACGGTTTTATTCGGGTTATGATGTACGATAACATTGAAAGTGATAACGATCGCACGACCGATACCGATCAAACCTTTTTGGTCCGGGCTTTAGCAAGCGATGGTTATGATGGACGTCGCTGTATTGAAATCGAAGTCAAGGTGGATTAGTTACGTTATGGCTCTTCACACGCACATATGCCGGGCCCTGCTTATAGCCCTTGTGGGATTTTTCAGTGCTCAGAGGCAAGTGCGTGCAACCTGTAATGTGAGCTCCTCTGCGACCTTAACCGAAAACTTCAGCAAGACAACCAATTACGATCCAGACAACTCGTCGGTGAGTGGATGGTCAAGCAGCAGTGGGCAGGTGAGCTTGAATGGGCGTGGCGGAGAGTTTTCACTGGCCCTGGGTGAAAATTATACCGGTGTGATTTATGCCATGACCGGTGGTGATTATAATTTAGACAGCCGTTGTTTGGATGATTTCGTCATGCTGAGTCGTAACGCCAGCGGCGCCTGTAAGCTTCTCTTTGGGCGCAATAAGGGCGGAACGACCCATGAAGGATTTGAAGTTTCTTCCACGACTCTGGCTTCTTTGGATTCAGCCATTTGTGATCGCAATGCAGCACCGGTTTTATTGACCGGTAGGCTGAACAACGATTCTTTTCCTGATGTGGTTCTTATGTACACGAGTGATGCCCAAGGGGCAGGATCTTTGAGCACCAAGGTTTTTATTAATGACGCGAACGCCGGAAGTGGCCAATCAAGTGGCACTTGTTCTTCGGATTTGGGTGATTCCGCTTTTAAACAACCACCTGAGCCAACTTTTAGTGCACAGTCCGACAGTTTAACCTATCCATCGAGTGTGTATACGCATTGGGCCAGTGATTATGCTGTGCTCAAGGATTGGGATGGCGATGGTTATGATGATATTTTGGTTTTAAGTGGCAGCAATACGGTCAATTTACTTAAGCTCTTTATCACAAAGATCAGTTCTGGTGCTTTTAATGGTGTTGAAAGTGGACAAACGGTTATTTCTGATGTGGACGTGTATACACCGATTGCCAATGGCTCGAATGATGCAACCTCGTTAGATGGGGCGTGCATCTCTGCGGACAGTTCGGGAAGTTATTCGCGCGGTCCATCTCTGCTTTTGACCGGTGATTTTGATGGTGATGGTGATAACGACATTATTGTGGGGAGTGTTTCGCAGGCCGGGTTGAAATATTTTCGTAACGATGGTGGACTTATGGGGCCTTTTGTTCAACAGGCCGATATTGCTTTTAGTGTCGGTGGTGCAGCACATGGCGCCGTTGCTGATTTTGATCTGGATGGCGATCTTGATTTTGTTGTCATGCGGGATGACGAAAATTGTTATGGAGGAACAACAACCAACAATATTTATTTATTTCGTAATCAGGGTGGAGGTGATTCTTTTGCGCAGGAGATTCTCTACACTGGTTTGGGCGACACGAACCATATGCTTTCCGGCCACCTCTATCAGGCCGATGGAAGTGGTGCCATCGATGTTTATATGGGCATCAACAGCGGTTACTCTGTTCTCTTAAAGAATGGTCTTCAATCTAAAGTTGCCAATAAGGTTGGTGTAGCGCAAAGCACCAATATTTTAGCCGCCGTAAAAGAGACCTTTGGTGTGGTGAGCATGACGATTAGCAGCTTTACCCGTAAAACGCCCGTCGGTACGTCTGTTGCACTCTATTTGACGAACAATGGGGGGCGTTCCTGGGAAGAAGTGTCGGCAGTTGGTTTATATTCTTTGCCCTATACGCACGCTTTTAAATCTCACGGTATGGATCTGCGTTTCAAAGTTGTTCTACGTACAACCGACGGCAAGGTTACACCTACTGTGTATGATATAGCTGGGACCTATCAGTATACAGGGGCATTTCAATATTCACGCTCGAAATTGACCACCGGTACGGTGACGGTAAATAAAAAATCCACAGAGTTGCTATTTGAGGCTTCCTATACCTATCCAGACTATGTTGGCTCCTTGAAAGCCTACGACCTATCTGGAATGCCTGTCGGGGCATCCATCAACAGTCTTAACAGTATAAATTCTAAAGGTGTTCTTAAGGCGACTTGGGACGCA
>JASMKV010000263.1 GCA_030749035.1 Myxococcota bacterium
AAATTCGTGTTAAATTCCTATGCGCTTGAGGAGGTTGAGGTACCAGGTATGGGCACGATGTTGAAACCTACGGCACCGCTTGCCGCCCATCGGCTTGAGGCGGGTAGCCCAGTGGCTTTAAAGTTTAGCACGCCAGTCATCGCTCCACCCACAGGTACTTATGCCTTGGAGGTGCTCTCCTTCGCGGAAGATACTTACCCGAACATTGAACTTGCTTCGAGCAAGGGTAATTTTGATCGCAATACGAATCCTGTAGATGTGCCGTATTCTTTTGGCCCTGAATACCTCGTTAATGCATATTCCCCTGTGCAAAGGGCCCAATTAGGCGAATATTATATTGCCGGTCACCGCCGGGCCACAACCTTTCAGGTTAATCCTACTCAGTATAATCCGGTGACCAAGGAGCTTATTGTCACTACGGAGTTGGTCGCAAGAATAACCATCGCGACAACGGACGGTGGTGACAATGTGCAACTCCAGGCTCCAGTCCCAAGGCGTTCCAGAGTATTTAAGCGACTAGACACTCGATACCTGAATTACGAAGTGGTTATGGCACGGGAAGAAAACGACACGCGCTTCGAGTATTTAAGCGAGCACGGAAATATGCTGATTATCTCCCACGGTGCTTTTATGGACGAGATGCAGGACCTGGTCGATTGGAAAAACCTTAAGGGTGTGCCTACGGAGATGGTGGATGTGACTGATATTGGTTCAAATTCAAGTGCAATTAAAAGTTATATCGAGGAATATTATTATGACCATGGCCTGACCTACCTTCTCCTGGTAGGTGACGTGGCGCAAATACCAACCCCCATTGTTAATGGCAATGCTTCCGATCCTTCCTATGGTTTTATTGATGGCAATGATTCCTACGCTGAAGTTATTGTCGGCCGTTTTTCCGGCAGTTCTCCCGCTCAGATAGCAACTCAGGTAGAGCGGTCAATCGAATATGAACGCTATCCGCATTCCGGAGAGGACGCCGGATGGTACGATGATGCCATGGGTATTGCATCAAACCAGGGACCTGGAATTGATGGTTATGATGATGATGATTTTTTGGACTTTCTCTGGGACACTGTCCTGGAACCATTTACATATGACAGCTATCAATTCAGCTATGACGGCAGCGGGTCTGTTTCCCAGGGCATGGCAGTGATCAATAATGGTGTTAGTCTCATTAATTATTGTGGGCATGGAAGCCAATTTAGCTGGGGAAATGGAGCTGCACTTAGTACTTCCAATATAAATTCTCTGGAAAATGACAATATGCTGCCGTTTGTTGTCAGTGTGGCATGTAATGTGGGCGAATTTAATACGACCAACGAATGTTTTGCAGAGGCTACGCTGCGGGCTACCCATGATGGTGAACCTACCGGTGCGATAGCCCATATGGGTTCAAGCATCTCCATGAGCTGGGTACCGCCACAGCATGGTCAATACGGCATGAACATCATTTTAACCGGGAGTTATAATGAGGGAATCTCACACACCCTGGGGGGGATTGCCACCAATGGTTGTATGTATATGAACGATATGCAAGGCAACTCTGGAATTAATGAAACCAAGCATTGGATCTTCTTTGGCGATCCGACGGTGCCCATTAGGACTGCGCCACCGACGCAGATGACGGTTGAGCATGCTGAAACAATTACAGAGGGCGACACTGAATTTGTTGTCGTGACTCAAGCGGAAGGCGATTTGGTCGCCCTTTCTCACAATGGGGCTTTGTTGGCGGCCGCTTATACCAGTGATGAAAACGAGGCGGTTCTCGACCTGAGCAGCCAAAATCTTCCACTGGGAACATATGATTTGGTCGTCACCGGCTTTAACACTTTTCCTTATGAAACCGAGGTCATTGTTGTTGGTGAAGACGATTGCGTTTCCGGTGATGCAAATGGGGATGGTGAGGTGAATATTTTAGACCTGGTTGCGCTTGCGAATTTTGTTCTGAGCGGCGCTCAAGTCCCGGATAGTGGGTGCACCGTTAGCGTAGACCCAAACGGTGACGGGAGGATCAATATTCAAGATATTATTTTAGCTGTGAACACGATCCTCGAAAACGACTGATTCACGCATAGAGGCACGACTCCAATACACAAACGCAGGCCTTTTCATCTTGAGTGTGCAGTATTCTACTTGCTTTTCATGCTGCTGCTGTTTTAAAAAACACCGTTCTTAAAACCTTTGACGAAAGCGAAGAACGTCATGAAAGTAGCTTTTCTAACCGCCGGCGGCATCGCCCCATGTTTATCCGCATCGATTGGTCGATTGATTGAGCAATACGCAAGCCATGCTCCTGAAGCCCAAATGATTGCCTATTTGCACGGCTATAAAGGACTTCTTAGAGGCACGTCCATCGCGCTTGGAGATGATGTTGTTCGCAATGCTGAAACACTCTATGACTATGGCGGATCGCCGATTGGCAACAGCCGGGTCAAACTCACCAATGTCAAGGATTGTGTGGCGAAGGGCTATGTCAAAGAAGGGCAGGACCCACTGCAAGTGGGCGCCGAGCAGCTGGTGAGAGACAAGGTCGACATCCTGCACACGATTGGCGGTGACGACACCAACACGACCGCCGGCGATCTGGTCGCCTATTTAAAAGAGCACGACTATAACCTCACGGTCGTCGGCTTGCCCAAAACCGTCGACAACGATGTTTTCCCTATCACCCAGACATTAGGCGCCTGGACCGCCGCCGAGCAGGGCGCTGTGTTTTTCGAAAATGTGGCGAATGAAAACACCACCTCGGCCCGACAACTGATTATCCACGAAGTCATGGGGCGAAACTGCGGCTGGCTCACCGCCGCGACCGCACAGGCTTACAGAGAGCGCCTCACAAAGCGGGATTTTTTACCTGGGATCCTTATCGAGCAATCCCGGTGGGATGTGGACGCGGTCTATATCCCAGAAGTCGATATCGACATCGACGCTGAGGCAAAACGCTTGCGCAAGCGGATGGATGAAAAAGATTCGGTGAATATTTTTCTAAGCGAAGGCGCGGGTGTGGAGAGCATTGTGAAGGAGATGGAAGCCAAGGGAGAAGAGGTGGTGCGTGACGCTTTTGGCCATGTGCGCTTAGATGAAATCAATCCGGGCGCCTGGTTTGCAAAACAGTTTGCAAAGGCCATTGGAGCGGAAAAAGTTCTGGTGCAAAAAAGTGGTTACTTCGCGCGCTCAGCCAAGGCAAATCAAGCAGACCTCGACCTCATCTTTAAAACCGCCGATTTGGCGATGCGCTGCGCCATGGATGGGCAAAGCGGCGTGGTGGCGCTTGATGAAGACCATGCGGGTGAACTTGCCTGTGTTGAGTTTACACGCATTAAAGGCGGCAAGCCTTTTAACCCGGATGAGCCTTGGTACAAAGAGATGCTGAAGAGTATCGGTCAGCTTTAAGCGGCGATGGATTTGCCGGCAGAACCTAAATCCGTAAAAGCTTCCTGCAAGCGTTCAATCATACTTTCTTCGCCGGCGCGCAGAACTTTGCGCGGATCGTAGGCTTTCTTATAGGGCGTGCCATCGTCAGGATCGATTTGGTGCTTGAAGGCCTTTGGGTTTTCTTCGACGTAAGAGCCCACCGCTTCAGCAAAAGCAAACTGGGTATCCGTGTCGATGTTCATTTTAAACACACCGTAGCCGACCGCCTCGGTGATTTTACTCTTTTCAGAACCGGACCCGCCATGGAAAACGAGATTTAAAGGATTGTCGTCGGTGCCATGGGTCGTTTTGACGA
>JASMKV010000264.1 GCA_030749035.1 Myxococcota bacterium
TACAAATCCAGTGGTGATGTTTCAACCACGGGTCAGGCCATCATTGCAAACTCCAATATAACCTTAGCACTCCAGGGCGATCCCAATGTCTGTGCGACCAAAGGCGAGTTGGATACGGCCATTCAGGGACTTGAAGAAAAACTTAACTCTGTTGGCGATGATGCCCAGTTGGCAAATGTTGATTTACAAAACATGTTACAGAAACAACAACAAACTCTGCAGATGATGTCCAATATAGGCAAGATGCTGCATGATACGGCCATGGCGGTGATTCGTAAAATCGGAGGTTAATCGTTAACCTCCCGAAACCAGCCAGCGCGCACTTTGTGTATCGACGGGTCTTTAAAGTTATCCTGATGGAGAATCACACTCAGCATCTTATCAGTATAGAGCAGACTGATAAGCATACTCACCTATAACGATTCGATATTTAGATAAGGTGAGATATTTGTATTCTTAGAAGTCTATCGCCCCGATTTAAATGCCCAGGGATAAGTGAGTTCCAGTGCCCCACCCTCGGGGCACGATGCAAACGTCACCCTCTTCATCTTTTTCAAAATGCAATTTTGCACATTGTCATTATCAAGGGTTGAGTTACTAATACTTAAAGCGCTCAGTTTTCCAGCCGCATCGATCTTAAGCAGGGCAACAACCTCGCCAGCTAAATTTGGATTTCTCGGCAACTCTTTTTCGTAGCAATAGGATACGCCCCTGGCCCTTTTGATCTTTTCACGAGCCGCATCCTCGCAGACCTTCCTGGCTTCAAGAGTCACCGTATCGGCCTCAGCACTTTTCTGAACTTCTTTTTGTTCCACCTTTACAACTTTCGGGGCAGGAGTTTCTGACGCAGCGGCACAACCCAAGCCCAGTATGCTACAACTCAAAAGTGCCCATAGAGTTCTAAGAGTCGTTGAAATATTTTCTTTTCTTTGCATAACAAGAGTCCTCCCCGCGTATCGCAATCAATCTAACGAAAAAGAGCAGGCGACACCAGCACAAAGACGCGCCCAACACAAAGCGCGCTAACCTTTAAGGCAATGCGATAAGCTTCTTGGCAAAATCTTCGACAAAAAACTTCTTGCCTTTTTGTAAAACCTTGTGCCCTTCAGACTCCAGCATATCTTGATGACATTCAATGCCACCGGGGAATTTGGCATTCAACTCACCATTTTTTTTCAAGCAACGCCAATAGGGGGTAATGCGCTTCTTGCCCTGCTCTCTATCTTCCTGCGCCGCAGCCGCGGCAATATTAATAAAGAGGCCTGCGGTCATCGGACAACAAATATCTGCCCCATGTTTGGCGGCCATCAAGGCACGCACCTCATCCAGAGTAATGAGCCGTCCCTTTTTGACTGTTTTTAAAAGCGCATCGAATTCCGTGGGATGGGCAATAACCATTTTACCACCACCCCAGATGGCCGGCGCCGGTTTGATCTTAGGCAAATCCTTATTGTCTTCTAATTTTTCCCGCGCGGTTTTTCTCATCGTCTCACCTTCTCAGAAAAATTCTCGAACCCACCATAGCCTGCGGCTTTACACCCACCAAGCTATTTTCTTGTCTCCTGGGTGCCAGTCAGCGCTTCGACAAGAGTACCTAGTTCTTCATAGGAGCGATTGAGTTTTGCGGCCAGATCGTCATAGCGATGATGATGCTTCATGTGGGGGCTGATTCGCGCCGCCCGCAGGTGGCAACACTCGCTTTTAAACTTATCAAGAAGGGCCATGGCATGTTGAGTGGCCCGATCGAGCTTTTCTAAAGAGAGCTTGCTGGGATAAGCCCTTGGTCGTTTGCCTTCAGCCTTTGCTTCCTCCTCTAACATCTTCATTCCTTTCGACAGCCCGGCCAGATCCATGATCTCCGTGGCTTTGCGTCCCGACTTCGCAGCCGGTTTGCCGTTTCGTGGTTACCCTCAAACTTCCATTTATAAGACAGATTTTTGTTTTTTGATGTGACCCGCATCACAGACTTCATCTTCACAAAAACTTAATTGTTGGGGCTGTTCGGTCCCAATTTCACCACAACCAGCAATCTGCGAGAGCTTGGAGTGTGTCGATTACTCTTCGTAAAACAGAAGTTCACACATACGAATAGAAAGGAGACGTGACATCTTAAGAGAAACGATAAAACGCGTTCATCTATTTTGACGCATCATCGAAGTCAAAAAAAGCCAACCCGTATTCCATATGCGGGTTGGCTTTGCTGCTTGTTCCCAGGCAGGACACAATATTCCTCCCATTCAAGATGTTCTATCAACATCATCCCCTGAAAAACCTTGAAAAACAGCCTCTTAACGGCGCAAGTCTGAAATATGGGCGGCGCTCTCCCTGACCTTAGATCACTTATCCGCACCCTTGATTTGAATGCTTCATTCATGTACAATGTTCCCACTCGGCGCCCTCCTAACTCCCGCGTGAACTGTTCGAAATTAAAGGTTTTTGTGGGTTAAATTTATGGCAAAACTCATAGCAAAACTGAGAACTCAACCGTGGCTTACTGCAGCCATCGTAGGGCTGAGTACAATCCTAAGTATAGCCATTTGGGGTGTGCCGGGTGCCCAAAGAACTGCGCAACCCTCTGAAACTGAGTCTTCAGATGCATCGCAGGTTGGGTTACCTGAAAGCAACAATTTGCTTGGATCTTCTGAGCATGGAAGTGGTGGTCCGGTTACAACCAGTAGCAGGGGCAATGGGATAAGTTGCAATGGTGATTGCGATGACGTCGCGACCTGGACGCCAAAGAACCTCAATAATTTCTTCGTACAAGAGATTTCACCTTGTCCAAGCCAAACCGATGATGCGTGTTACTTAGGCC
>JASMKV010000265.1 GCA_030749035.1 Myxococcota bacterium
CACCACCCCATGCACCGGCGCAGTCTTGGGTGCAATCATTGGATATATCATCATCACAGATGTCGCACTTATCGACATAAGCCTCGCCACCCCAGGTACCAGCGCAGTCTTGGGTGCAATCATTGGATATATCATCATCACAGATGTCACAGTTATCGACATAAGCCTCGCCACCCCAGGTACCAGCGCAGTCTTGGGTGCAATCGTTCGTGGAATCATTGTCACAAATTCCACACTTATCTTCGACGGCGTCACCATTGGCTACGCCTTGGCAGTCCGCACAAGAGCTATTGTCACCATCGCAGACACCACACGCATCCTGAACCGACGTGCCACCCCAAACCCCAGCACAATCCGCTTGGCAGTCGTTGCTCATGTCATCGTCGCAGCTTCCACATTGGTCTTCCTTGGCAGCACCGTTGGCCACACCAGCACAATCCGCGCAAGAGCTATTGTCGCCAGCACACACACCGCAATCGTCTACAAGCGCCGAGCCACCCCAGGTTCCAGCGCAATCCTGCGTACAGTCATTGCTCGGATCATCGTCGCAGGTTCCGCACGCATCTTCTGCAGCATTGCCATAAGGCACCCCCTGGCAATCGGCACAACTCGAATTATCACCGCCACAGACACCGCAGGCATCTTCGTAGGCGGAACCACCAAAAACGCCAGCGCAATCCGCAACGCAGTCGTTGCTCGCATCCTCATCACAACGGCCGCAGGCATCTTCGTAGGCGGAGCCACCTAAAACCCCAGCACAATCTTCCATAAGAGGACAGGCACCGTTTGCATCCAGCACATTCTCAGCGCTTAAAGGACAGGGGTCGACGTTATCACAAAGACCATCCGCATCGCTGTCGCCCGATTTACATACCCCCAAAACATCGTGTGGGGCAGAGGTCTCCTGAGCAGCATCCAGAAGTTCGCCGCTGCAAGCCTGATTGCCGATGATGAAAAACACCATAAAGGCGTAGAGAAAGCGCTGTGCTATAAAGACTTCTGCTAAGGAAAGAAAACGACAAAGATTTTGTTGTGCTCTTGTATTCAAAACGAACCTCCATGTGTTTAAAAGTGGCTGCGCACTCCTATGAGCAAGAGCCGGGCCAAATCCTCGCAGCGCCCCTGTTCCGGCCAACATCTTGTTTTGATTTGCTTTTTATTCTCAAGGAGAAAATTCTGGGCGGGCAGCGCATGTACAACCTAAGAGATATGCCTTGCGATTGAACAAAAGTTCCCCGTTGTTCTGAGCTTTGGTAACAACACCGTCTGTGTGTCGCACTTATGTGTAAAATAAATTTCTGCGTCTACAACAAGAATGGCTCAGACCTGACAAATTCTTAGTGCAAACTAAAACGCCCGCGTAAAGCGGGCGTTTTGTTTCTTAAGCAATTGTTCAGTTGGTTATGCCGGGAAAGGTCTCATTCGCCGTGGCCTTGATTGAAGTTCGCGCCGCTACTTACTCAATCCCCAAGGGATCAATCACGCGCGCCAATACTTAAGTCGTGGATACTTACATATGGTTCCAGCAATCGAGGCAAACCCCCTTGTTTATCTGACATGCCTTCCTGGCAGTTTTGCACGTGCGTTGGTTTTCTCCTCCGCAATCCATTTTATAATCTCCACCATCTGCTGTCGTGCGCAAGCAAGTTACCGAATAGAATACATTTCCATAATGGTCTTTTGGAACTTGTTTTTCCGCGAATGCCTTAGCGCCAACGGCATCCTCCAGAGAAACACCCAGCTGATCGTCGCCCAAGCCACCACACCCCATCATTGCAAGACCAGCACAAACTAAAAGAAAAAATAGTACTCTTCTGTAAATCATTGTTTTCCCCTTTTCTTTGACGTTATCCATTCTGGATAATTATTTATTACGAGACAAAATTAAAATTTCCTTTATTTTCTCCCTCACATTTCTTTTTATCACTCTTGCACGAATTTACATCCGCTCCCCCACAATGTCCGGCCGGACCGTCGCAACAAAGATCGACGTAATCTGCCCCATCACAGCTGTATCCTCTTACATGGTGAAGGTCTTCATCCCCGGCCTCACACGCGCGAAAGGTGCCGAGGGGTTGAGACCTATCTGGCTGCTTGTCGCTTTCATAGCGCGCGACGAGATCGTAGGAATTCTCCTCGTGCCGAGGTCTAAACAAATCGAACGTCACTTTGTAAAAGGGTTGCGTCTCAACGCAAATTTCTTCGTAAGAGTCCGGTACGCAATACCCCTGTGTTGGATTGACTTCGCAGATCCCCACGCAGGCCCGTATCTCTTGGCTGTCTGTTCCAGGACTGAACTCTTCGATGATGATGATTTCGTTCTGACAGGTCTCGTCACCGCAATCCTTATCACAATCCCTATCCTCCACACATGCAACCTCTGAGTTCACAATTGGACCTTGGCATATGCTCTCCACTAAGCAACAAACTTTGAACTCGTCTATGGTACAACGATCCGGATATTTGCACGGACACTCAGCAATACCATCACCATC
>JASMKV010000266.1 GCA_030749035.1 Myxococcota bacterium
GAACTTGGGACCATGCAGGCGACCTGGACCTTGGAATGGGTCATTCGTGGTACGATTTTCAAGCATCCGGATTGCTCGCTCCTCTACGACTGTATGGTCATGCCTGAAAGCATCCACAAAGCTTTGGGCGAAGACGAGCTCAATGACATTTTGCGGTTTGCCCGACAAGAAGAATGCATCGCCACATTACATTGGCTGATTGGTGCCGCCAAGCCTGGTGAGCCTCCCATTCTCGATTTGCAAAAACTGGTGCATGAAGATCTGCGCAACAT
The DNA here is from genome assembly GCA_030749035.1 of Myxococcota bacterium. GTDB lineage: Bacteria > Myxococcota > XYA12-FULL-58-9 > XYA12-FULL-58-9 > JASMKV01 > JASMKV01. The sequence goes on from JASMKV010000266.1 coordinate 273, forward strand.
CACCCTGGGGCATCGGCGGGCCTTGGCAAGACGCATTTCGCTTCTTGAGATGGACAAATTGCTCGGCGACCCCGATCAGGGCGTCATCACGAATCTCCTTCAGCATCCCAAAATTACCGAAGCGCATGTGCTGCGTATTTGTTCCAAACGCCCGACCACACAAGCTGCCCTGAATGCGGTCATGGCGTCACCAAGATGGCAACAACGCTACCGAATCAAGCTTGCGCTGGCGCAAAACCCCTATCTTTACGTGCCATATGCACTCAACCTTTTGGCTTACTTAAAGAGCCCCGATCTAAAACGCATCATGGGACAGCCTTCCACCCCACCCGCCATACGCGAAGCGTCACTCCTTTTTTTGAAGATTGCCAGCCAAACCGACGTGTGGCCCTAGCGTAAAAGTTTCTGATAGCGCTGCACGACCTGCTGATAAGCTTTCATTTTATCCTGAGATAAAGTCAGTGGCTTCGTCCCATGATAATCTAAGGGATTAAGCACGCGCCCACGCTTATCCCGCAATTCATAATGCAGATGGGGCGCACCTGAACGCCCGGTCGACCCCACGGTGCCAATGGGTGCTCCGGCTTTGATGCGTTGACCTGCTTTAATGCCAGGTGCAATTTTATCCAAATGCAAAAAGAGTGCATGGGTACCTTTTTTGTGGAAAATCACATCAACACAATTGCCATTATAGCGCTTTCGCCAATTCACACGCGATATTTTGCCATCATAAGGGGCCACAATCGGCGTGCCGGTGGGTGCCTTTAAGTCGAGACCGTTATGAAAACGTTTGCCCCGACCACGCTGTGGCACCTCGGTGATCTGAACGTATTTGGGTACAGGATTATTTTTTAAGAATGGCTCTATCATTTTGCCTTGCGCATCAAAAAAACGCGGCACATCATCATATCCAGAAAATCGAAATGCCTGCATCTCTATCTTTTGTCCCCGATAGGCAAGTGCCAACAATTGAGGCTCTGCACCAGGCTCAAAGAGTAACTTTAAGCTGTCCTTGGGATGAACCTGACGTACAACATCCCCCTCCCAGCCAAGCAGCCTTGCCACCTGCGCGGCCAAAGCCTGACCGGCATCCCGATGTGAGCGCACCAAAGAAGCCTCAATAGAGCCTCTGATTTCGGTTTTTATCTGCTGCGGCGCGGCCACCAATGTACTCGCCAGCACGAGAATAGAGAGATGCATAGCATGCCTTTTATCAATTCTTGTTGAGAAAAAAACCTTTTTTTTCATCTGTTTACCCTTCGCTCAAATTGGGCTAGAAAATGCTCATGGGCCAGCTTCTGCAGATATTTTACGCCATGCGGTTTTTTGTGGCCTGCTTCTTTATGAGCATCGTCGCCGGCAGCATCGTTGTCGCCAGACCTTTTGGGCTCGCTGATTGGACCTATGCCCGCGTCAATACCCTGTGGGGGGAAATCAGTCTTAAAATACTGGGCATCAAGCTTAACATCGATGGTCAGCATCACATCCAGGAGCCAGCCATCTTTGTCTTAAATCACCAAAGCATGGTCGATCTCATGATCGTCACCGCTTTACTGCCGGACAAAACCCGCTATGTCGCCAAAAAAGAACTCGAAAAGATACCCATCTTTGGCTGGGCACTGGCGCCTGTCGGCATCATGATTGATCGCAAGCGTCCCCGGGATGCCATGAACATCATTTCGGCGCAGCTCGAGAAACTCGATGGCTGGTCCGTGGCCATTTTCCCCGAAGGCACCCGTACCCGGGACGGTGAGCTTCGCCCCTTTAAAAAAGGGGCCTTTTATATGGCCCTGCAGACCAAGTTGCCGCTGATTCCTGTGGCTTTTGACGGAGCCTTCCAAAGTGTCTCCAAGGGCGGCTTCTTTCCCAAACCCACCCGTATCTATGTCAACATTGGCCCCCCCATCAACACCGAAAACTGGGTGCTGGAGGACCTCAATAAGCATGTTGAAAGTGCCCGGCAAGCTTTGCTAGACTGTTTTGAAAAGAGTCGTGGGCAACGCATCGAAGATGAGGCATAATGCCTCTAACCTTGCCCTGCTCTTCTTTGAGGAAAATCATTGATGAACGCTATTCTCACAGCCACTTTGCTCCTCGCAACACAGCTCAGCCTACCGCCGACCATCGATCTCAAGGATATTAAAAAAGGTCAGCAAGGTGAATGTCAAACGGTCTTTGAGGGCCATGCGATTGAACCTTTTCCCTTTATCGTCAAGGCGGTCATGGAGAATTACCTTGGCCCTGGCCGTCATCTCATTTTGATCCGCTTAAATGATGCGCGTACCGAACATACCGGTGTGGTTTCTGGTATGAGCGGCTCACCCTGCTCGATCAACGGCCGTCTTGCCGGCGCCTTAAGCTACGCGTTTGCCAGCTTTGCAAAAGAACCTATCGCCGGCGTGACACCCATTGCGGATATGGAAGCGGTTTGGGATCTGAAAAAGACCAATGTTCCCTGGAAACGACAACACCAGGCCAGTCAAGAAGAGTGGCAAGCCTTGCGCGATGGGACCGTTATCGCCAAAGCGCCAAGCGAAAACCAGAGTACGCCTATCAGCACGCCACTTAATTTATCCGGTTTTACCCCCGAAACACTCAGCCATTTCTCACCTTGGCTTGAAAGCCAAGGCTTTGTCCCTCTTGCCGGTGGCTCCACAGGCAAAAGCATGGCGGAAAGTCCTTTGGCGCCAGGCTCAGCCATTGCTGCGGTTCTCGTGCATGGCGATGTCAACATTGCCGCAACCGGTACGGTCACCGCCGTAGACAACACCCGGGTCCTTGCTTTTGGTCATCCATTTTTAGGGGTTGGGCCACTCTCGATTCCGATGGCGCAAGCAGAAATAGTGAACACCATGGTTTCGGCCAAGCGGTCTTTCAAAATGTCCATTACGGGCCCTTCCATCGGTGAACTCTCACAGGACCGCCTACCTGCGATTGCGGGAAGAATAGGTGCGGTGCCAGCCATGATACCAGTCAAGGGCCGGATTAAAACTGCCGAAGGCTTACAGACCTTTAGCTTTGAAGTCGCTCGAGACACACAACTCACTCCACGCTTTCTCGCCATGGGCTTGGCTGCTGCAATCTCAGGACGCATCAACCAAACACAGCGTGGACTGCTTCGCCTCAGCGCCACATTGACCTCCAAAAATTTTTCGCCCCTGCACATCAACAAAATCTATTCCACCCAAAGACATCCTAAATTTACCCTGGCCAGCGCGATTGATGTCGCCCAATACGCCAGTGTGCTCTGGTCGACACCTTTTGGCCCACCACCAGACTTAAGCGTCAACGTTGAACTGAGCATTGAGAATGAGCCCTATGAGGAATGGATCGAATCGGCACATGTCAGTACTCAGTTCCCCCGGCCAGGCCAAAAGCTTGATGTGATTGTCAAGCTGCGCCAGGTCGATGGGCCATTTTCAGAAGAAACGTTGAGCATCACCGTGCCAAAACACTGGGCAGGCAAGCGGGTTGTGCTGAGCATTTCCAATGCGCAACAGGCAGAACAAGTTGAGAGGCTCGTCAGCGGCGCTCTTGTCCCAGAAACCTTAAGCGATATCAGAAGATGGCTTGAAAAACGTCGTCACGAAGGCCGCATTTATCTTCTGGCGGTACGGCAAGGCATCGGCTTACAGATTGGCGTCGACAACCATCCTTTTCTTCCCCCCAGCATTGTGACGACATTAGCAAATCAATCCAACAGACATCTGCGTACTAAAGGCATTGAACTGGAGAGACACAAAAAGCGCCCCGGTATCGTCCTGGGCAGCGCTGTGATCCCCATCGATGTACAACCAACAAAACCATAAAATGAGTGGAGTTTAGCCGCATGAAAAAACGAACCATCACGACCCTGATTTTTCTCTCTTGCGTGATTTTCACAGTTCAAGGCAAAGCGGAAAGTACCCGTTTCTTTAACCTCGAAGGTTTTGGCGCTTTTCTTGATGGCGACCCGGAAAGCACGGCGGTGAGTGAAGATGGCGCGATTACCTTGCCTCTTAACATCTCAACTCTTTATGATGCCCCTGACTCAGTCATCAGTGCGGCCACTTTATTTCGAGATAAAATTGCCATCGCACAGGTCGACCAAAGTGAAATACTTCTGGTCGCGCAAAACGGAAAGAGTGAGTCTTTCTATAAATTCACAGACAAACTCATCACCGCCATGCACAGTGATGGAAAACATCTCTATGTGGCCATTGGCACGCCTGCCGAGATCTATAAAATCGATAAGCAGGGTAAAGCACAACTCTATCATAAGCCTGATGCAAATTTCGTTTGGGCCATGGATTCTGGACCCAACAACGCCATCTTATGTGCTTCGGGCGATCCGGGCAGCCTTTTTTCGCTTAAAGGAGAACAGAGTAAAATACTTTTTGCTTCAGAAGAACGACATTTGCGATCTCTAAAGTATGACGCAAAACTTGGCATCTTTGCCGGTGGCGGAGAAAAAGGCATTCTCTATCGACAGGCCCCCAAAGACAAAGATTTCCGTGCACTCTTTGACAGCGGGCACACGGAAGTCACGAGCATCGTCGTGCAAGATGATGTGGTTTATGCCGCATCGGTCACCGGTGCAGATGCGCTCCTCAAAGAGCAAAAGACAAAGCGGTCAGCTAAAAGCTCAGACATCGCCTCCCCCAGCATCAGTGTGCGAAGTCAGTTGGTGCGTGTTGATATGTATGGCGCATCAGAGATACTCGCGGGTTCAAACGACGAAGTCATTTTTGCCATGACCGTCAACAAGCAGGGGCATATCATTGTCGCAACTGGAGCCACCGGCCGAGAAGATCCGCGTGGCCGAATCTACACTGTAGAACCGAAGACACGTCGAATCGCCATGCTCTATCAGTCCGATGCCAAACGCATCACGCATCTTATCCATGGCCCTCGTGGCATGCATTATGGCATCACTGGCAATGGGACGTCCATTTTCAAACTGCAGAGCACTTTACGCAAAGAAGGTTATTTTTACAGTGAACCCTTCGACACACAAATTCATTCCCGCTTTGGACACATCGAAGTCTTTGGGCTCTGGCCCTCTGGGACCAAAGTTCTTGTGGCCACCCGCTCTGGTCAAAGTAAAATCCCCGACACCACTTGGTCAAACTGGTCCGACGACATTCGTGCTCCAGGAAAAGAAGTCAGCAATCTGCACCCTGGTCGCTATTTGCAAGTTCGCTTAACGCTTAGCGGAAATGAGAAAGTCAGTCCCGAAGTGCATCGGGTTCGACTCGCCTACTTGCGGCAAAACCTACCTCCATTCATCCGAAAGGTCTCTTCCTTACAAAAGGGTATTGCGCTGGTCGCGATACCACCCATGGAGAAAAAAGGACTACCATTGGGGCTCGGTGACAAAAGCTCAAAAGACAAGTCCTCCGAGAGCAAGGCTTTGCCTGGCAAAGGCCCCAATAAAACCCGACGCGTGAATAGAAACGGTGCCATGACGATTAAATGGGAGGCTGAGGATCCCAATGCTGATCAACTCACCTACAAACTATCCTTTCGCAAATCATCACAGAAAGAATGGACTTTAATGAAAGAAAACCTCATCGATTCGTTCCACACCATTTACTCATCGCAATTACCTGATGGGCACTATCAATTTAGAATCGAAGCCCATGATGGGAAATCAAACCCCAAAGACAAAACCCTCAAAGACTCCAGAGACAGCAGGTTTATCTTGGTCGACAATACCCCACCCAAAGTCGACAAACCCAGCGTCAAGTTCAGCAAAGGCAGAGTGTCCGTACACACGAATGTTTTAGATGGCCTCGGTCCAATCACCACAGCAGAGTATGCAATTGATGGCCAAACATTTATCCCTCTGGTACCCGATGATGGCATCCTCGACAGCAACGAAGAAGCCTTCACAACGCAGCTTGACGACCTTCGTGAGGGCGTTCATGTGTTTACAATTCGTGTCATCGATGAAGGTCACAACCAAGGATTTGGTGAAACACAGTTTACGGTTAACGATTAAGCTGACTCAAGCCCATAAATTGCTGAAAACTTTGCTTGCAGATAGCGCACCAAGGGCTCAGAGGTAGGTTGATGCCCGCAAACGCGTGTCATTAATTCGGGCGCCGTGTATATACGCCCGTGCTGATGCACGTTCTCCCGAAGCCAAGCCAAAAGCTCACCGCCCTCACCTCTCGATAATTTGCCTGAAAGGTCATCGATCTGCTCATCCGCCGCCGCAAAGAGTTCCGCACTATAGATATTGCCGAGCGTATAGGTTGGAAAATAACCAAAATGACCTCCCGACCAATGAACATCCTGCAAAACCCCCATGTCGACACTCGGCGGAACAAAACCCAGAAGTTCTTTGGTCTTGCTGTTCCAGGCCTCTTCAACATCCTGCAACGCCAACCGCTCTTCAAAAAGAGCCTTTTCTAATTCGAAGCGTAGAAGAACATGAAGATTATACGTCACTTCGTCGGACTCGGTGCGAATCACAGACCCGCCCACTTCGTTAATTGCACGATAGAAACCATCATAGCCCATGTCGCCTAAGCCAAAAAAGTCTTTGCATTGTTGATAGATCCACTGCGAGAAAAAGGGTCCCCGAGAGACTTGGTTTTCCCACAAGCGTGATTGCGACTCATGCACACCCAGCGACACAGCGTGCCCCAAAGGTGTAAAGGTCAGTCCCTTATCGATGCCCTGCTCGTAAAGTGCGTGACCCACTTCATGAATGGTTGAATAGAGACAATCCTGAAAGTCCTTAGGGTTCACGCGTGTGGTAATGCGAATGTCTCCTGGCGTACCTCCTGAAGTAAAAGGATGCACAGCCAAATCCAAACGTCCGCTTGAAAAGTCATAGCCCAATTGCGTGCTGACATTTTTCGCCAACGCCAATTGTTCTTCTTCTGGATACTCGCCAACAAGAGACGCCATACGAAGCTCTTTGCCTTTAATCTTTCCCAGAAGCTCTATCAATGGCGCGCGCAGCCCTTCAAGCATCGCACTCACATCGGCAAGAGAAGACCCTGGCTCAAAATCATCGAGCAACACCTCATACGGGCTTTCTTTAAAACCCAGACACTTTGCATATTCTTTTTTTAAATTGACCATGCGCTCAAGTGCTGGTGCGAACAACGCAAAGTCTTTTTCTTTTCGTGCCTGACTCCAGACCTGGTGTCCTAAGGAAGCCTCCTTTGCGATTTCCTGTAACAATGTGCCAGGGACCTTATGTGCCTTATCGACATCACGCTGAATTTCCCTCACCATCGCTTTCTCGGCCACACTCAAAGTCGTGTCATCCAAATGCGAAAGCCATTCTTTTAACTTAGGGTTTGTGCGTTTTTCATGCAGCACACCAACCAGTTCGGAGAGTTGTGCGGCTCTGGTCATAACCCCGTTTTTGGGCATCATGGTTTCCTGATCCCAGTGAAGTATCGAACATACTTCAGCAAGGGTATACACTTCGCGCATACTCTGCGTCAGAGATTTAAATGCTGATTCACTTGTCATCTTAAGCTTCCTTTTTACACATCCTGAAGAGAGACATCATATCGAGTCTATCGGAGATGGCAAACCAATGGCCCCTAAAAACTCAAAAAGGATACGCGCTGTCACCCCCCACAGGTCCTCGCCGTCATCATAGAGATGCCACAAGTCGATGGTTTTTCCGGCGTATGTATAGGGTTTTTGCACCCACTTGCTTGGCTCGGCTAAAACAGCAAGAGGTATACGAAAAACGCGGGCGACCTCTTCGGGGTTGGCCAAAAAACTCTGCTGCTTCGCCAAATAGCCCACAAAGGGCGTCACATGAAAATCTGTGATCGTGATCATATCGCTGAGTCGCGCAAAAACATCGACATGTTCTCTGAGCAAAGCAATTTCTTCTTGCGCCTCACGCAGCGCTGTCTCCTTTAAGGATTCTCCCTGCATCATACCGCCCCCAGGAAACGCCACCTGTCCACTGTGCACCCCTAAGGCGCTGGAGCGGCGGGTAAAGACGACATCTAATCCATGCTCAGGATTTTCTTCCAACAACAAAAGAACCGACGCGCAACGCATCTCCCCGCGGTCAAAAAGCATGGGCGCAAACGTCGTAAATCGTTCGCGTATCAACGCAATGTCTAGGGCAGCCATAAAAGCCCGAAAACCCCCACGGGTATAAGATAAAAACTAAAAGCGAAAAGCTTGCCGCGCTTCACTATATGGACCAAAAAGACCAACGCCAAAAGTCCTGTACACAAAGCACTTGCAAAGCCGACCATCATCGGCAGAACCAACTCTGTTTCCAAAAGTGATATGGCGCGCAACTCAAGCAAGAGCGCTCCCAGAATAGCCGGAATCGCCATCAAAAAAGATAAGCGGGCCGCAGACTCTCTGTTTAGGCCCAAAAGCAAAGCGCAGACAATCGTCGAACCGCTGCGACTTATACCAGGCAAAATAGCCAGGCCTTGCACCACACCAACCAGAAAAGCAGCACGCAAACCAAATGCAAGCAGACCCTTTTCCTGATCTGGCTTTTTTAAGCTTGTCAGAAGAACACACCCGGTCAACACCAGCATGGCTGAAGAAATCTTCGGCGACGCAAAAAGTGGTTCAACGAGTTCCTTGCAAGTTAAACCAATAAGACCTGTCGGTACACTGGCGGCCCCAACCAAAACCAAAAGCCAAAGTGATTCATTGGCGCGCAAGGTGGCAAAAGATTTATCCGAACCACGCAAAAACACGATGGAAGCGCTTCCCATGTCCCTTATGGTATGACGGTAATAAAGAAGCGTCGCAATAAGCGTCGCGACATGAACGACCACGTCAAAAGCCAAGCCTGAAGCATCAAGACCTAAGACATGCCGCCCGAGAACCAAATGCCCCGAACTTGAAACGGGTAAAAACTCCGTCAAGCCTTGGATGAATCCAAGGCACAAGGCTTCGAGAAAACTCACGTGTATCGTTCGACCTGATGATTAAGAAGCCAGTTCGCGCAACCTTGAAGCAGCATCTGTTTTTTCCCAATAGAGCTCCGGCTCTGAGCGGCCAAAATGGCCGTAGGCTGCGGTTTGTTTGTAAATGGGTCTGAGCAAATCAAGACGTTCAATGATTGCTGCGGGCTTTGCATCGAATTCCTGGCGAACCGCCGCTTCTATTTTTTCTATCGCCACGGTATTCGTGCCAAAAGCTTCAACCATTAAAGACACGGGCTCAGCCACGCCAATTGCATAAGCCAATTGCACTTCGCAGCGCTCTGCAAGTTCTGCGGCCACGATGTTCTTGGCGATATAGCGGGCAAAATATGCGGCCGAACGGTCCACTTTAGATGGGTCTTTACCACTAAAAGCACCGCCGCCATGACGTCCCATACCTCCATAAGTATCAACGATAATCTTACGTCCGGTGAGACCTGCATCCGCCAAAGGACCACCGAGAACGAATCGTCCAGTTGGATTCACCAAATACTTCACATTATCCGATAGAAGTTCTTTCGGAATCACCTTCTCAATAACCTCAGCAATAACGCCATCGCGAATCGTCGTATTGTCCACATCCGGATTATGTTGCGTGGAAATCAACACGGTATTGACCTGAACCGGCTTGCCATCTTTGTATTCGAAGGTCACCTGACTCTTGGAGTCCGGTCGTAAAAAGTCCAAAATCCCTTCCTTACGCACTTCACTCAACTTACGCACCAGTTTATGTGAATACAAAATCGGGGCGGGCATCAATTCCTCGGTGTCATCGCAGGCATAACCAAACATCATACCCTGATCACCAGCGCCTTGCTCCTTGGAACCCTCGGCCGTCACACCCACCGAAATATCCGGGGATTGCGTTTCGATTTCCGTCACAACCGCGCAACTGTCTGCGTCAAAACCAAGCTCTGATGAGGTGTAGCC
>JASMKV010000267.1 GCA_030749035.1 Myxococcota bacterium
TACTCACGCTTTAGCGGTGATCTTGCCAATCGACTCTCGCTTGCCGAACAAATTGGAGCACTGCTGAGCGGAAGTATTGCTCAGCCCTTCTTTAATCTTATTTCCATTTTCTTTTTTGGGGTTGTGATTCTCTTTTACTCGCCACTTCTGGCCCTTATTGGCCTGGGCATCGCTGGATTGAATATTTTAGCCTACATTAAATTTTCTCAAAACTACCAAGAAAAGAATTTTGTTTTAATCAAAGAGCAGGGTCTGCTTGATGGTATCTCCGTCGATGGATTGATGATGATAGAAACCATTCAAGCCAGCGCTGGCGATGACGATTTCTTTTCCCGATGGTCGTCTCAATATCAACGTACAGCAAATGTCGAACATCAGACCGGCTTGATTGGTGCACAAATGGCTATTATTCCGGGTTTTCTAAATCAAATCAACGCACTCGCAATTCTCTGCATCGGTGGCATACAAGTCATGCAAGGAAACATGACCATCGGTACCTTGATTGGATTTCAAGCATTGATGGGCGCATTTATGGCTCCATTTATGCAGCTCTTACGCTTTGGCGAATCCATTCAGCAAGCCACCGGCTCATTTAAACGGGTGGACGATGTGATTAAACACCCTACAGAAAAAAGCACAAAAACGAGAACAAAAAAAGCTGGGCACTCTAAACTTCGAGGGGAACTCTGCGTCAAAGACTTAAACTTCGGTTTTAGCAAATTGGGTGACCCCTTTATAAAAAACATGAACTTACAAGTGCGGCCTGGGGAACATATTGCATTTGTCGGTGCCTCGGGCTCAGGCAAGAGTACAGCAATCAAACTTCTCGCCGGACTCTATCAACCATGGGCTGGTCAAATTTTATTTGACGGTAAGACAAAAGAAACCATCCCGGATTCCGTGTTCCAAAATTCACTCAATATGGTCGAGCAGGAAATCTTTCTCTTTGCGGGAAGTATTCTTGACAATCTCACATTGTGGAATCCAAAAATCCCCAAAGAGAGTATTTATGCGGCCACCAAAGACGCAATGATAAATCAGACAATCATGCAGCGACCTCAAGGCTACAACACATTGCTGGATGAAGGCGGAGAGAATTTTTCCGGGGGCGAGCGTCAACGCCTGGAAATCGCCCGCGCGCTTACCACTGAACCATCCTTTTTACTGCTGGATGAAGCGACCAGTGCTTTAGATGCGCAAACCGAGGAACAATTAATGCACCGAATACGACAGCGACATCTGACATGTGTTTTTGCAGCACATCGCTTAAATACGATTCGATATGCAGATCGTATATTTGTTTTTGATGCAGGAAGCATTGTTGAAGAAGGTACACATAAAACACTCTTAAATCAGAATGGATATTATACCCGTCTTGTTGGGCAGCAAGGCGCATAAAAAGCATGTTTGAAGATCTCAAAGAACTGTTCAGCGAAAAAGGGCGAAAGATTGCCTCAGGCGCAAGAATGCGGCTTCCTCTGAATCAAAGTTCATATCTTTATTGGATCGAAAAAGGCGATATCGACATCCAAATGACATTGCCCAACACGCTTCCCCCACAATCGTGCATCACACTTGAAGCAGAAGAAGCCTTTTGGGGGCTTCAACAAGAAACAGCGCGACGAGAAGAACCAACACCACTCTCCTCCCCTTCTCCAAAAGAGCTCGATGCGACAATAAAAGCTGGCGCGGAGCATTTTAAAAATCAAAAAGTAATTATCCATGTCAGAAAAGGCCCAAAAGCAGAGCAAGATAAACGCTTAGAGCTTAGTAAAGGAGCTCTCATTATCGGTTCAGGGGAGCGCGCTGATTTAGTTTTAAGCGATACTGCCATTTCACGTCAACATGCGGAATTATCGCTCACCCCTGAAGGGGTGCGGGTACGCGACATGGGAAGCACCAATGGCATCTACCATCAGGGCAATAAGATTACCGAAATTATTGTGCAAACCAATACGACACTCCACATCGGTATTTGCGAAATCGACATTCTGCCACAAAACGTCACCAAAACACCGCCACAATCAGACATCGAGTTGCATGCACTTCTCTTTCCCGGAACAATCATCTATCAAATCCCCATCCTTGAAATTTCGCAGTGGCTGAAACAATCGGCTGACAACATCCAAATCTTTACGCCTTATATAGAGACATGGATATCCAAATGGGGCGCAATCTTAGCGCCGCCGCCTTTTAGTCAAAAATCGACAACGATGCTGGATGCAAACATGAACGTTGAAGTCGATGCACAAGAAATTGCTCAATCTACAAATTTTAACTGGCTGCAGATCTCTTCAGGGCAGGCATCTTATAACATCGCAGACAAAGCAAATCTCACTTGGTTAACCTGGTATCCATTGGCTCCTGGAGACTGGCTACGATGTCTTGAGCCATCAACATTTAAAAGCATTGACACAAAGCAATATTTAAATCTGGACCCTGACCTGCATGGGCTACGCGAATATCATCGCCTGCTCACAACAAATTTAATCACCGTATATAAAAAGCGACAAAAACGACAATCAGAGCGAATCGCAGAGCAAGAGCAAGACGATGGGCAACTTGTGGTTGACGCATTTAAGGAACTTGAAAACGCCATCAAGACACGCGCAACAACCTCGTTTTATAATTTATTAACCAATGAAGAAGATGACTTTTTGCCGGCCATTCAAAAAGTAGCGCAAGCAGCCATCAGCCCCAGCATGCAGTGCCAAAACGTCTCGCATCAGAAGTCGCAAACAAGCCTAAACAACAAGATTGTATCTTTCGGCACAAAGAATGGCTTTCGCACTTCGATGATAGAGCTCGAAGATACATGGTGGCAGAACGCCTCAACCCCCCTCTTGGGGGTATTGGCCACAAACGGCAAAGCGGTAGCGCTCTTGCCTAATCGTGCGGGCAGGTATGAAATGTGGTCACCTGCATCAGGTAAAAAAGTAGCCCTTGATGCTCAAAGTGCTGGAGACTTGGCCCCTGTTGCTTGGCAATTTTTTCGCCCATTTCCTGATAAAGAACTCAAAGTCATCGATCTCATTACATTTGCATTTAAACGCCTTTGGAAAGATCTTCGTAGCCTTCTCATCTTTAGCTTCATCGCAGGAACCTTGGGGCTTTTGACCCCTATTTGTACAGGTATACTCGTTGACAAACTCATTCCCAGTGGAGAAATGTCATCCATAGGGCTTCTTGCCTTAGCCTTGGCGGTGCTGGCCATCACAACGTCTGTGATCAGCATAACAAATGCACACCTTACATTAAAGCTTAGCATGTATATGCAACATTCACTTGACTCTGCGCTTTGGGATAAATTGCTGCGCATGCCGCTACCATTTTTTAGAACATATTCAGTGGGCGATCTCATGCTTCGTATTCGCTCAGTCACGCAAACTGCCGAAGAGCTCAGTTCCCTTACCATTGCTGTAGGCCTGACATCGCTGACATCACTTTTGCATGGGGTTTTACTTTTTTACTATAGTCTGCCCTTGGCCTTGAGTATTTTAGTCATTGCCTTTGGCTTTATGTTTATCGAACTTGGATTTGCACTTTGGAATATTCGTCACCAAAGACGCGCCCTGGAGCTTGATGGTAAAATCAACGGATTCATTACACGTATCCTTAAAGGCATATCAAAAATTAAAGCCGCCGGTGTACAAAACCGAGTTTTTGGCCTTTGGGCCACCGACTATACGCAATTACGTCAAACAATAATTAGTACACAAAAAATTCATCTTAGAGCAGGGTTTTTTAGGGGCTTCACGCCCACGATTGCAACCATGGCCCTCTTCTGGGCCACAATGCAGCTCGACAATCCGCTGACAACCGGTGAATTTGTTGCTTTCAATGCCGCCTTCGGGACCTTCCTTGGCGGGCTTTTATCTCTTAATGGCTTGTTACCGTCGCTTCTGCAATTTGTCCCAACCCTTGAGCGTATTAAACCCATTCTCGAAACCAGAATTATTCCAGAAAAAGACCTTGCAGACATGGGCACACTTCTAGGTAAAATAGAAATAGACAACCTCACCTTTCGATACCAAAAAGACAGCCCCTATATTCTCAAAGATATTCAAATGAATATTAAGCCCGGTGAATTTGTCGCCTTTGTGGGTCCCTCAGGATCGGGGAAATCGACATTTTTGCGACTCCTGCTGGGTCTTGAAAAACCCTCCTCTGGCACTGTCTTGTACGATGGTAGGGATATCACGCAAATCAGTATCAAAGGTCTGCGCAAACAACTTGGTGTTGTTCTGCAAAGCGGGCGACTGCTGCCTGGTTCAATTTTACAAAATATTTGCGGCGCAAACCAGTTAAGCATGGAGCAAGCATGGCTTTTGGCAGAAAAAGCATCCATTGCCGACGATATTGAAGACATGCCGATGGGCATGCACACCAATCTGACCCATGGCGACGCACTGCTCTCTGGTGGTCAAAAACAGCGCCTACTCATTGCCCGAGCGATTGCAGGCAAGCCCAAAGTTCTTCTCTTTGATGAAGCGACAAGCGCTCTTGACAACGAATCACAAGCACGGGTCATGCGTAATATCGAAGCACTTAGAGCAACTCGAATTATGGT
>JASMKV010000268.1 GCA_030749035.1 Myxococcota bacterium
TATGTTTACTCACCGCTGCGAGCAAGGGGTCATCCAAAATACTGACGGTTTCCGGTGCGATGCGCTTTGGCGTCAGCGCCATGACGACGATTTGGGTGGACTCTTCGGTTGATTCCTGCGCTTTGGGCGCACTTAACCCGCAAAAGAAGACCAGTATTGCTAAAAGACTACGTCCGAACACGCCCATAGCGCTGATTTAATGATACGCAGAGGCGGAGGTCAAGGGCGGAATTGGGAGAGAAAGTCGAGGGCCGATCACCGATGTAGGTGCCGACGCATAAAACCTAAACCAGAAAGTAATCCTAAAAGCCAAAACCACGAACTCACCCAAATACTGGCACAACCAATTTTAGATTGGGGCTCTTGCTTGGGCGCAGGCGGTTCAACGGCAGTGTTTTCCGTATCGTCATTGTCGTCATCATCATCGTCGTCATTATATCCACCACCACACTCCGTCTCACAAATACAGTTTTCCTCCTCACAAATAAAACCTGACGGACAACTTAAGGTTTGCAGCACACACTTCTCTTCCACGCAGGCATAGAGGCCCGCACAGAGTTCACCACAACCCTCTTCCGGACAACAATCTGCATCTTCGCTGCACATATCGTCCCCGCAATCGATAACCGTTTCATCACAGATACAGGCTTCCTCATCGCAGACATAGCCCTCCGAACAGGCAAGTATCTTCAACGTGCACTGCCCCTCAATGCAGAGGTGCTCGCCGCCACAAAGCTCACCGCAATCACCACCCAGACAGCATTCACTTTGCTCTGTACAGATATGTTTACAATAGTCTGCCTCTTCATCACATTCGGCGTTGTCACTATCGCAAGGATTACCCAGCGCATAACATTGTCCGGCAAAGCAAACTTCGATACCATTACAGAATTGTCCATCATCACATTCAAACGATTCGGGGCAATCACTATCGTCATCGTCGATTGGTCCGAAACCATCACAGATATTGTTCTGGCAGTTGATCTGCCCTTCATATTCATCAGAGGCATCGATGACTCGCGGACAATCCTTATTATTGAAGCAGGCATAGGTGTTCTCGGGGTAGAGAAAACATACTGCCATTTGATCATCGGGACTTAAGCTGCGGCTTTGCAGGTCCGGTAACATAATTGGCGACATGGTGGGGGGATCGACCATGTCTTGCCCGTCGACCACGTGT
>JASMKV010000269.1 GCA_030749035.1 Myxococcota bacterium
ACTCTCGCCAGCCGCATAACCATAACTCACACCAGGCCCTGCAGTCGCAAGGAAATCAACAATCAACCCGGGGAGAGCGGGCAAGGCCCGCGGAACATTATATGCATCTTCAAGAGCAAAGCGTAAATCGAAACCAATCGGTTTATCCGCCTGCCCGTCCCGAGCCACAGCCCCAGGCGCAAAGATCTGATTGCCCTTACCAAAGAGCGCCACATCACCTAAAGGCAAATCCAAATCATTGATGCCGGCGAAAGAAAGCAGACCTGCAAGGGCCGCTGCGGACAAGTCCAAAGTTTTATTCGTGACATTAAGCAACCTTCCTTTGATTTCCAGGTGCCGCGTTCCGGGCCGGACAATATAATCCGTTTCGTACACAAGCCCGAGTTGCGGAATGGCGACATCGAGCAGCTGTGAGACCAAAGTGATAAAATCCCCACCACTGGCGCGCGTGCGGATAATGGCGGCATCTGGATCTGTAGGATCGCTCAAGACCTCAATGCCATTTCCTAAAAACGAATCCTGAACATCAAAGGCTTGTAAGAAAAATGCCGGAAAAAACTCTCCAAAGTTATCTTTACCGGCGCCTTTTGCACTCGTCCCGGCAGCACCTGGTCGCACAATATCCGCATCGATAATACCGCCGCCAAAGATACCAAAGCCCCGCGACCAACCCTGATCCTGGATAATCACTCGAAACTTTTCATTGCCAATCAGCCAATCCCCGACCGCCCCCAGTGCTCCAGGACCACCAATCAATTCATTGGGTGAAGTTATTCTTTTGGCGTATGTGGCGCGACTTTCCTGCGAACAGGTCAGCAATCCGGGCAGCAATAAAAGCCACAGCGCTCCCCACTTCATTTTAGACCAAAACCTGCGCATTAGAAATCCACCTGAAAAGCGGCTTCGACTCTGTCGTTGGCGATAGAGCGACCACTTTGCTCAGCGCTGTGGGTGTATTCAGCAATAAAATTCCAGGGTTTGTCTTCAGGCATATAACGCAAACCCAAAGTTTGATGTATGACTTGTGCAAAATCACCCTCATCCACGACTTCATCATCTTGCACCGCAAAGCGCGGATTGTAATAAGCAAAACGATATACCGGATAAAGCGCGACACCAGGCAATCTAAAACCAAATTGCCCATGACCACCAAGGCTTATTTCCTGGGGTGTTCCACCACCACTTAATAAATGCTGGGTGATTTGGGTCAGAACTTGCGCACGGAAAAAGAAACGACTGTAATTCGCGCTCGTATCAAAACCGGCACCATAAACCCGATCATGAAATCGATTTGGCGCTGTACCAACCGTCACTTCATTCACATAGGCGCTTAAGCCAATCGTGCCGCCTTTTGTGGATGTACTGGCGGGTCCCTCTTCGCCGTCCCTGGCCTTGGCCGCATCCCTATTCCATGAAAGAAAAGTACGCATCCACAAAGCAGGCAAATCATTGTCGTTGAGACTTTCTTCACCACCATTACCGTTGGTTAAAGCCAGCGCATAACCCAAACCAAATTTGCCCCATAACCCGGGTCGGTCAGCGGTGAGCATCATGCCTAACTGTCGGCCCGGCGCCATACCACCCATGTCGCCAGAAAAACCTTCATGCCGCTTGACGCCACGGGATTCGAGAGCACGATGCACAAACCACTGGTCACGTGTCGCCGTTAACTCCTCAACATCAAAGGGGGGCTTAAATCGGCCGGCAATCAAGAGCATTTTCTCTCCCATGGGAAAGCTGACGTAAGCATCCTTAAAGCCTGTACTTAAATGACCTACGGGCGAGTCCTCATCAGCATACTCCACCATCGCCCCATCAAAGCTCAGTCGACCTTGCACGAGGTCTTTATATTGAGCACGAAAGTTGAGACGCGCATCGCTCAAATTAAAACCATCATTGCGTCCGACGTGGGGATTTTTTGCTGCATCATCATTGGCCGGCATACGTATCCCAAAGAAGCGGCGGCTTGTGAAAGTCGAATAGCCTAAGCGGACATAGCCGTTTGCGCTATAGTTCAGGGGTTCCTCTGCCGTCGATTCTTGCACTTGCGCATCCACGCTTGCCGGCGTGGCGACTTCGTCACTCGACTCTTCTGCTGCCTCCTCTGGCTGCGCTGCGGGCGCACTTTCCTCTTCCGGTGCTGCATCCTCGACGGCATCGGCTTTGCCTTCCATTTCATTATCGGAAATAGGCGCGGCTGCTTCGATGGCAACCTCTGGCTCCGGCTCTGCAGCAACCTCTGCGGGCGCATCTGCTGCTTCGGGCTCAGACTGTGCTTCAGCTTCTGTTGCTGGAGCCTCGGCAGCTTCATCCACGATCTTGTCTTCTTCGGCGGCTTCTTTTTGCGGCTCTGTGCTGGTCGCCTTGTCTTTTGCAACGTCTGTTTCAGGCTTCGACTCGATGGCGGCTTTCGGGGCCGGAACATAGACCACCATCCCCACTTCGGCCTTATTAAAATCCTCGATGTGTTGATTGATCT
Source organism: Myxococcota bacterium (assembly GCA_030749035.1). GTDB lineage: Bacteria > Myxococcota > XYA12-FULL-58-9 > XYA12-FULL-58-9 > JASMKV01 > JASMKV01. Next base: position 2,480 of record JASMKV010000269.1, read on the forward strand.
TCACAAAAGCTTTCCAGCTTAAGCCATGCGCTTTGGCCACTGCGCCCAAAGTTTCACCCTTCTTGACCCGGTATTCGACAACTTCGGATGGGTCCGCAGCAGGCGGCGTGCCCTGTGCAAACAAAGATAGGGAGGAAAAGGAAAAAACAATGATTATCAACAAATTACGCATCTCAAAAACGCTCCATCTTGCCAAAATTTAACTTTCCAAGCCTCGTTTGTAGCACTCTCTAGACTCAGCACCAACACAATTTCTTAAGGAAAATCACCTTATCGCTTGCTGATTTCGAAAAAAAATGTTTGAAAATGTTTTTGTTTTCTCAAGGAAAAGTCAAGGAAGTCCAAAAATTCCGGTGGTACCCCCGGAATACTGCTTCTTCAAGAATATCCCTCACAGCTGTCCATAAACTTGAACAAAGTGGGGTAGGTGTCG
>JASMKV010000270.1 GCA_030749035.1 Myxococcota bacterium
GGAACAGGTATCCATGCCGTGTTCGATGTCGCATCACCAATCTTTCTTTTGTCTTCTTTCCCCCCAAGCGTTGCTTGCTGCTTGTCCTTTGAATCCTTAGAGGTGTGCGTCCGTTGCCCTGCTACCTCATGCAGCGGAGCAGCATTTTTTTTCAGTAAACTGTCGCCAAAAACCAGACTCTCGCCGTTATGACAACCGGTGGCCAACAAGCAAACCAGCAGCGGCAAGTGCATGCGATATAAACTCGAACTGTTGTGCATTTTCAACCCTCCTGAGCGAATACCTGCTTATGGGCAGGAGTCGTGCCAACGCGAAAGGCGAGAAAAAGCCCTTTAGTTACAGCCGGTTGCGCTTATGCAAAGGGGTGTGCGCATGTGTATTTGCACAAGGCAAAAAAAAGTTTGTACGCTAAATTTCAGCGAAGTGTTTAATAAAGATCGGTGTGCGCGCGAAAAAAATCGATGGTTTTATTCAAGCCGGCTTCTAAATCAACCTTGGGCTGCCAACCACAACGCTGCTGAAAAAGCCCTGCATCGCCATAGTAGTCACCGATATCAATGGCCTTCTTCTCTTCGGGGAAGGGAATATATTCGACCTCAAAATCAGCGCATTGTTGCAGATGTTCGACAATTTCTTTGAGGCTATAAGGGGTTGGGTGCGCCAAATTATAGGCTTGTCCCTTAAGGTCCTCCCCTTGTGCCGCAGACAAAAGCGCATCGACCACATCGTCCACATAGTTGAGGTCGCGCTTCTGCTCCCCGTCGCCAAAGAGCTGGATTTTTTCGCCTCGCAACACACGCGCCAAAAAAGTATTCAAGAAACCTTTACGCCCAGAACGCAAATCCATGCGCGGCCCGTAGGTGTTGGTTAAACGCAAGCTTATCGTCTTTAAGCCATGCACCTGGGCATAGAGATAATAATAGGATTCTGCGGCCAGCTTATTGATGCCATTGATATCTACCGGCACTTTCGGATGCTTTTCATCTACTGGAAGATATTGCGGTTTGCCGTAAAGCTGCCTCGTGCTGGTAAAAATCAAACGGGCATTCGGATTGTTGTGACGACAAGCCTCCAGAAGATTAAGTTGACTCGCGCAATTGATGGCCAAATCGGTAAGCGGATCGGTCATGCTGTCGATATGTGAGACCTGTCCGGCCAAGCAAAAGATATAATCGTGTTCCTGCACCAAATGTTTTAAACTGTGGGCGTCGCGCAAATCTGAGAAATTGACATCCACCTTATTTCGAAATGCTTCGATGTTCCCCAGCACCGCACCATATTCGGGCAACATCGAATCGAGCAAGGTCACCTTTGCGCCTTGTAAAACGAGTCGCTCCGCCAGGTTAGAGCCGATAAAACCGACTCCCCCCGTAATCAATACACGCTTATCGGAAAGAAACTCACTCATGTTTATCGTTCCTTTTGAGATAGCGTACGACAAACTGTGGCGTGCCATTTTGGTCAAGAAAAACCCGACCTAAATACTCACCAACGGCGCCCAGGATAATCAGCTGGACACCACTGAAGAGGACTATCGTGACCAGAACTGTCGGAATACCTACCGTGACATTCGGATCGATCCAAATCTTATCCACGACAATCACAATCAACCCCAACACACTTAAGCCGGCCATAAAGACCCCCGCCAAGGCTGCAATCCGCAGAGGCCTGATCGAAAAATTTAAAAACATATTCAACCAAAGCAAAAACAATTTTTTCCAAGTATAGGTCGACTCACCCACAAGCCGATCACGATGTTCGACTTCGATCTGTTCAATATTTTGTGTCACTCTGAAGATAAGGCCATCAATATAGGGAAAGGCACCACCATATTTGCAAACCTCGTCAACAACAAATCGATTCATCACTTTAAAGCTTGAGAGGTAAATCTCTGGTGGCTTTTTAAGCATGACATTCGCCAACTTATCGTTGACTCGACTCACCAAATTACGCACAAACGAATGACGTTTCACCCGATAATGTCCGTAGAGCACATCCGTCTTCTTTTCCTTAATACCGGCATAGAGGCGCAAGGCTTCTGCAACCGGATGTTGCCCGTCATCATCAAGTACCGCAACATAGTGGCCACGGGCCTGATGCAAGCCGGCCAGAACAGCATTGTGTTCGCCAAAGTTACGTGCAAGATGCACAAAAGTCAAAACATCGGGGTATTTGTCTTTCAAGCGAAGGCAAACGGCTTCACTTTCGTCCGAAGATCCGTCATTCACCAGAACGATCTCGTATTCAATATCATCACAAGCGGCGTGAATCTCTTCGACCACAGAGGTAATGCTCTGTGCTGAATTAAATACGGGTATGACAAAACTTAATTCACAACTCACAATATTTACCTATCCCTGCAGACGACAATACTCAAACACCTTCATCATAAAATGCATGAATCGCATCAATCACAC
>JASMKV010000271.1 GCA_030749035.1 Myxococcota bacterium
TCAATTTCGAGTTTTTTGACGAGTGCCCGGTTTTCCTGATGGGAGATGTCATCAAAGTAAAGAATGAGTGCTTCGATATCAAAATGATTACAAATGAAGCTGTGGGCAATGGCGCTACCAATGCTGTCGGGATCGGGATAGCCCCGGATGGCGACAATGTGTTTTTGTCCGCGACATTTGCCTAAGAGGTCTTCGAGTTTTTGTGTTGGGGTCTTTTTCATCTCGATTGCCTTAGGCTTGGGCCCTCATCGCCTCTATTCTAGGTCGGGCTCCAGGGGAGTGCAAGAAGACTTTTGTCTCGGTAAAAAACCGTTTATGATAGAGGAGTTGATGTCCTTTTTGGGCATGTTGAGGAGTATGGCTTTGAATCATGTAGAGCGATTTATGAAGCGTCTTGCCCCGGTTTTAGGCGAACGCATCACCCGCGATCCTGAACTCTTGGCGAGCGTGGCCGGTGATGAATCGGGTTTGGCACCGCAGCTTCCGGCGGCGGCAGTGTGGCCGCAAAACCGTGATGAAGTGGTGGAGGTGGCAAAGGAGGCAGCGGATTTGGGCATGGGCCTTATTCCACGCGGTGCCGGCAGTGGTAAAAGCGGGGCGGTGATTCCTGGTGGTCATGAGGTGGTTGTCGATCTTTCGAAGATGAATCGAATTTTAGAGCTGCGCCCGCAAGATCTCTATGCGATTGTTGAGCCCGGCGTGATTACGGAGGTGCTTGACCAGAGCGCGTCCGAAGAAGGATTTATGTATCCGCCCGATCCTGCCTCGAAGAGCTATTCGACCTTAGGTGGGAATATTGCCACCAACGCCGGTGGCCCGCGGGCGGTTAAATATGGAGTCACCCATCGCTATGTTTGGGGGATCGAGATGGTCTTGCCCGGTGGTGACGTTTTTCGCACCGGCAGGCATTCCATCAAAGGGGTGGCGGGTTATGATCTGACTTCGCTTTTTGTCGGCTCGGAAGGTACCCTTGGCTTTATCACTCAGGCGACCTTACATATTGTTCCGGCGCCGAAGGCTGTGGAAACCGCATTCTTAAGTTTTCCCGATGCCTTGAGCGCGAGCAAAGGTGCCGAAGCTGTTTTTACCAAGGGCTATTTACCGAGCACGATGGAGTTGCTCGATCACGAGTCTCTTGAAGCCGTACGTGCGGTAAGCCCATTTCGAATTCCGGAAGATATTGGTGCGGCTTTACTTGTTGAGAGTGATGGCGCTGCAGAAGTTGCGCAGCAAGATCTCTATCGCATGTGTGAGATTGCTGGTGATTCGGGGGCGAGCGATTGTGTGGTTGCACGCAATGAAAAAGAACGCCAAACGATGCGTCGCGCCCGGCAATTGGTTTCATCCTCGCTCAAGGAAAAATTTCCGTTGAAAATTTCCGATGATATCGCGGTTCCCCGTTCGCAGATGGCCGTGCTGATGGAGTATGCGCAGGCAGAGGCACTTAAAGAAGAGATTACCTTTGCTGCTTATGGTCATATTGGTGATGGTAATTTACATGTGAATCTTCTGTGTGATGTTGATGATTTGCCGAAGGCCCAAGGTATGCGGATCAAGTTAATGCAAAAGGCTGTCCGTATGCAGGGCACGGTAAGTGGTGAGCATGGTATTGGCATCCATAAGCGTGATATGCTGAGCATTGAACAGAGTCAGGAACTTATTGATTTGCAAAAACGTTTAAAGAAAGTTTTTGACCCACAGGGATTGATGAATCCCAATAAGGTATTTTAAAAAAATATGGATCGCGTTTCTGTCAAAGAAATCGAAACCCGCTTTAAAGCGGGGCTCTTAAGTGCAAGTGACCTTTTGGCATTGCAAAGCGACGGGCGTGCTGGCGTTCGGAAGTTGTTGTTGGCCGCGGAGCGACAGGCAAAAGTCAAAGAGGCGTTGCAGTATAAGGCTGAGGCCATGTTGCATTTCGAAAGAGCGTTGTGGCAACAAGGGATCAATTTTATTGCCGGGATTGATGAAGTGGGCCGAGGCCCGTTGGCTGGCCCGGTGGTGGCTGCGGCAGTGATTTTAAAGCCACAACAATCAATTTTACATTTGGATGATTCTAAAAAACTCTCCGCACAAAAGCGTCAGCGTTTGACTTTAGAGATCAAAGAAACGGCCATCGACTTTGCCTACGGCTCTGCTTCGCCACAGGAAATTGATGCACTCAATATTTTTCAGGCCAGTCTCTTAGCGATGCGCAGGGCAGTTGAAGGCTTGGGGCAAAGGCCTGAACACCTTTTGATTGATGGTGGCCATGCGATTGCGAATATGCCCTACACACAACGTGCCATTGTGGGGGGCGATGGAAAAAGCCAAAGCATTGCGGCGGCCAGTGTTCTGGCCAAAACGGCGCGCGATCAAATGATGCATGATTACGCGCAGCAGTTTCCAGAATACGGTTTTGATGCGCATGCAGGGTATCCGACGGCCAAGCATATGGCCGCCTTGGTGGACCACGGTCCAACACCCATCCATCGGCAAAGCTTTGGTCCGGTGAAGAGGGTGAAAAAGCGGTTGGACAAGTGAGAAGGAGCACCGATTTCCGATTTCCGATTTCCGATTTCCGATGGCCGATAACCGATAACCGTGCGAGCCGTTGTGAGACTGGTTGAGGTGCGAACCGTAAGTGAGACTTAAGTTTTTTGCGTTTTGGAAGCAAAAAACTTTTAGTCGAATAGGTGAGTGGCCAGAGCGGCACGCCGAAAGCTAGTCGATACA
>JASMKV010000272.1 GCA_030749035.1 Myxococcota bacterium
GTACGACTTTGGGCATATCCACATAACCCGTGGTGGTGATCTCTCCAGCGACAACAGCCATGCCCGATTTCACCAGTGTTTCCATGGCAACCCGACCATGCTTATCCTGCTCGAGTACTGCGTCCAAAATGGCATCCGAAATTTGGTCGGCCACTTTATCAGGATGCCCCTCACTCACGGATTCCGATGTAAATAAATATTCTCTAGACATGTTCATCTCCCCTTCTTAGAGTTCGAAAAACTAAGTGTTTACCGAGTTCATGTCAATCCAGGGCTTATGGAAAAAACCCCAAAAGTACCGTTAAATGTTCCTCAACCTTTTCAACCACCGTCGGTCCAATGGAATTGGTTTCTTCATAATGGTCACCGGGTGCTTCTTCAATATAAGGCTGGCGCTCATCGAGCTTATAATCGTATGCCGGTATGAGATAACCCAACTCATCGGGGGTCAGCCCCCACACCATTTTATGCTGGCCAGTCATTTTATCGCGAAGATAGGGTCCCGCTGGCGCACTTGTTAATGCTGGCGGATTATAAGCATTGGAGAAACAAATGCCACTTTCTGCACAAAAGCATTTATAGGGCCGACACAGTGAGCCATTATGATAGGCCACATCATCACAGTCTGAATCCTGCGTGCACGCAGTCGGTTCTTCGGGCTCTCTGTTCTTATTGCTCTCGAAGAGTTGCTGCGCCGGACCCGTGGCTGACCCATCATATCCCCCCAGAAAGAGTTCCGGCAGCAATTCCCCCGGCACGCTTATCGACTGCATGGGCCCCAAGTTCACCACCGCGACTTCGGTCTTTAAATAAGGGATATTGTCCACGGTGATTTGCAGGTCCCTGTTAAATTCATAGAGCTCGCGACCGTAAAAAACACCGACCAAAAACATGGCATTATAGGCCGAATTTTCAATCGGCACATTGAAGCTTTTGCTGGCAAAAGAAAGCGCTGGCTCACTCACATCCTCGCCTTCATCGGCCAAAACACGCAAGGCATCCAACGCCACAAGTTCGCCCAGCGCTTGCGCCCGCAAGAAAATCGGGTCATCGGTTGTGTTCGTGGTGCCACAAGTATGCTCGATGGTTGTCCCATCCACATCAACAATATCGATGTTTAAAGGTGTCTGCATGCCACCAACGGCGCCATTGACAAAAAGCGCCATGCCACCCAAGCCATCAACATCCACACCACCCCGGTGCACCCCATCTTCGACGCCGGTACGCAGATAATGGACAAAGTCACTGGAGATAAAGCGGTTGCGCGAGCACAGGACCTCCGGGTGATTGGTCCAGTTAACCAGCGTCGCAATAGATGTGCTGTCTTCTTTAGACTCAAAGTGCATCACATGAATCGCATCATTCATAATCGCCGGGTCGCGCCCATCACGAATTAAGTTGTTCACGCCTTTTGTGGTGGTCGTTTCTTCGGATGTCGGATGTACACCAGATGTGCCATTCCCCACACGCAGTGTGGCCTCGCTTAAATCGCCGGCGGCTTCCTCGACGGCGGCTTTAATTTCCTGACGCACAAAATCCATGTAGAGCGGATCGACGCCAGAGCGCCCTTCATCATAACCCCAAATACCAATGGTGTCTGGTCCCTGGTGGGTGTGTGATGCGGCCACCAGCAAAAGGTCGACGCCTGCCTCTGCTGCCAGAGACTCCCGAATACGCACCACTTCATCATAGAAATAGCCTACCAAATCCACGCTGACCACAGCCAGAGTTGTCTCGCCCTGCTTCACGACAAGGGCTCTGGCCCAAAGCGGATCGTGTACCCCAAGGGCGGCGCGCGCATTGCCAAAGCCGGCTATCCACACCGCATCAAAAAGACTGTTGCCGTTAACGTCATCAAAGCTTTCGTTGCCATCTGGGCTGGCAATCCAGCCGTCAAATTCGCCATTGTCCTCACCCGAATCTGCCGCTTCGTAGCCATCATCACCTGGGCATAAGCCATCTAAGCCACAATCGGTGAAGGTTTCAGTGATGGTGGGGGTAATATCGCGCTTGGCGGCCCCCACAAACAAGGCTCCGGTGTTGCCGCTGCAGAACTCGGCACCTGGGCACATCACGTCATAGGGCGCATCGGAAACCTCATCCTTTTTATCCGCACCACACGCCCAATAAGCGCATACGGTATACACGCAAACGAGCAGAGGCCCAAAATAGGCACTGTGTTTTTTTAGCAGAGCAAACACCAAATGCCTCTTTAGAATGCGTCAAGCCACACATCACGCACGGTGATGGTGTCGGCCAACGAAATGACTTCTGAACGACCAATATTGCTTATCTGCTCCCCACCTTCTGCACGCACACCAGAAGCAAACACAGTGGCTTGGCCGACCGGCACATTCACAAAAGCAAAAAGCCCATCTTCACTGGTGACTTCCTGTTCAGCCTTGGGCAATTGGTCAACGAAATAAAAGGTACCAATGCGATAATAGACATCATCCCCACAGAAATCCGCACTTAAGGGCTCGGCCAAAAGTCCCGGCTCGAGGTTAACCGCAACATTGGCCACGCCCCTGTCCGGGCAATCACGTACCTTGCCCGCGACAATCCCTAAGGACGGGTCAAGCGGATAGGAGGCCAAGCCAGGCAAGATATTGTAGGTCTTAATCGAGATCGTTAACACATCATAAATTTTATCTTCATCAGCAACCCAATGGTTATATTCGACGGCACCTTTGGTCACCGGTGTGATCGGATCTTCCTTATAGGTCCAAATCGCCACCCGGGTATTGCAAGGGACATTGGGCACATCGATTCGCCCGGAAGAATCTGCTTGCCCTTCATAACAAATCGTCGAGGTCGAATATTCGCTGCCCAAAGCATCACAGGTGACATCCAAATCATCGATCTGGTTGCTTAAGAACAAACGCGCCGTGGTGCCCGCTAAGACCGGCAAAAACTTATCATCTTCAAAATCAATAATTTGTCCTTGAAAGGTACAGAGTTCACCATCAGCCGCCGCATCTTCGCTGCACGAGTCGAAATCAACGTCACGCTCTTCCCAAAGCTTGTCGGCAACTTCTTTATAGGGCTGCAACACTTCTGTTGTCTCTCCGCTTTTCTGACACGTTTTGTTGTCATCCGAACTGGTCGTTTCACCACAGGACAAAAGCAACACTAAAAAGCCAACAAAAAGACCTGTTTTCATTTTAAGACACATTCTATTTAACCCTTGCGCCACAATTAAGGCGCTGTTGTAAAATTAACTTCCGTGGCGCCCAAAGCAATCACCGAGAGGCTGTAAGACATCCCTGCACCTAAATCCTCGGGCGGTGTCAGCGTTGCCGAAAGCCCATCCTCAGCCACTTCGACATCCATATCGATAATATTCTCTCCATCACTCAGAAGACCTAAGACAGAACCGTTCTTCGCTGCATTGACCGCACGCTCAAACGATGCGGAAAAGACCTGCGTGACGGGCACATCAACCGCTTCATCAAGAACATCAACGGTGATCGCCTGATAATCCCTTAAATCATTCGCCGCCCCATCAAAGCGCCCAATCAAATTAAGGTTGCCAGCCGCATCGCAAATCAATGTTCTGTTGGCGCAAACCATCTGTAGACTCTCGTCATCTAAAGCACATACCGTCTCACAGTCTGCCAAGGCACGAATTGTTCCGTCGACAATTTGTGCCGAAGGTGTTTCGCCAGCAAAACGTCCGCCAATTTCAAAATGGTCAAGGAAAATATATTCATCGTTCACCTGAATACGCATTTCACCCACAATTTGGAAATAAGGCATTTTGAGTGTGCCTTGCAGCGGAAAGAGAAAAGCATTATCCCCATAGACCAAAAGGTTTTCACTCACATCAGAACCGACCGCCGCTTTACCTTCCCCGCCAAGCATTTCCAGGCTATCGTCATCTTTCCCCATGAGTGTCACCAGCAAATTCGCTGTCGTTAAAAACTCCTGCAAAATAGGTGTAATGGCTCCAGGCTCCGAAATATCCAGCTCAACCATGCGGAAAACATCGTCGACCGCAACCGTCGCACTCAAAGAATCTTCCTGCGCAATCGTTGTAAAGGTGTAACTTAAATCCTTGGTACAATCAGAAACCAACTCGGCCCGATACACAGTGCCATAATCAAAGAGGCCATCTGGGGTGAAATCAATCCGCAGACCATCGATAAAGTACACCGAAGTACCCGCGATATCCGTATCCCCCTGGTAAACCTTGAGCTGCGTGTTCTCAACCGTAAGCCGGCATTCATCTTTACGGTCAAAGGGCACTTCAGCCTGCACACGTGTGCCGATTGAAATATCGCCCGCGCCATCATCCGGGGAGAGCGTCACAATCTGAGCCTGGTCTTCCACCGTGGGTTCAGCATTGTCACAAGAGGAGATGCACAACATAGACATCGCCATAAAAAGTGTTGAATATTTTGTCGGATGGTTTTTTTGCATGAAATGCCCCCTAAAAATTAATTTGTCGTCTCCTGCTTGGCCATTTGAGCCTGGATACGCTGCATCATTTCTTGTTTTTTCTTCTCAGCCTGAATTTGCTCCAAAATGCTCGAACGCACATCCGGGGGCAGATTGGCGAGTTGAGCAGGATCAATATTGGCTAAACCGCCGCCCATGGATGGCGGTGGTGCTGTCTTTTTAAATGTCGACAAGCCGCCCAGAAGGCGGTTCGCACTGTTTTGACTTATCCTATAAACGTATTTGTCGATATTGCCCGAAGCGTAAAAGGACTGCTTGCTCGTCGCATCGACATCCTTACCAAAGCCCAATTGGATCTTCGTACCATCAGTGTAGCCCAAAACAATGCTTTTATTGGGCTTGAGAAGGCCAGCTTTGGCCATTGTCATTTCTGGGTCGAAGGCATCTGCCTTGAGGCGAAGGATGGCGCCTACACGGCGTTCTACCCCGGCAGGGTCAAATTCAAAATCGTCCCCGGTTTTCTCTGAACTTTTTTCGACGACCCAGGTGTTGTCGACCTTGGCAAACACATTTTTGGTTTTGCCATCGCGAAGCTCTAAACGTGTCAGCTGGTCACTTTGTGCCTCAAGAAGCTTTAAATCCCGCAGATCATCGATGGATTTGCGCAAACGTTGCGCGCTGCTTTTGGCCAACACAAAGACTTGTGTCGAACCCTTCATTTGCCCATAAACATCACCTGCGGCATCCGGTACGCCCAAAGCAACACTGATTTCTTTGGCTTCTCCGGCTTCATTTTTAAGCGCTAAGGTTAAAGAAGATGCCTCATCCCCAAGCCCACTGACGTTTGGTGTGGGGGCTTTTGCCAAAATATCCTTGGCGCGCAAACGGGCCAAAGCCGACACCATTTGCTTGGCCGCATTCGCATCAAAACGATAACCTTCGGGCGTCATCGTCCCTTCTGCCAAAGTCCAATCTTTATCCGCCTTCACCAGACTAAAGGCTGGCTGACCTGCCAAAGCCACATCAAGCTTTTGCGCAGCGTTGATGTCCTCCTGAACAATGGCCAAGTCCAACCAGGCGCTGCGTGCTTTTTCAAAAGTGACTTTCGTGAAACCTTTAAGGGCAAAGATCCCTTGCGTCCCAAGCACATAGGTCTTGCCGGCTTCACTTTTACCCAAAGTCAAAAACACCAAAGGTTTCCCCGCTGCTGCAACCTCGACAAGCGTACCCTTTTCCGCCAATTCAAAATCCGCATAACGTTCTTTTTTGGCTGTCACAAAGCTCGTCGATTCAATCTTAGCCAAAGCATCGAGCAGCGCCGTGGCTGCTTTTTGATTGGCCTTGATGGTTGCATCGACCACCCAAACGCCGTTCTTTTTCTCAAGCACAATCGGTTTTTCACCGCCAACGTTGATTTTATCGGCCGTATCCATCGCCAAAGATTTCAAGGAGAGTCGAATGATGCCTTTTTCCTGGCGCTGCCCCTCTTGTGAAAACACCACAAGCCCTAACACGACTAAGGCCAGAATTGAGATAATCGTACTTTTCTGCATGTTGTTTCCCTCTTGCACCTAAAGCTTAATGTTACGTCGACGCGTATTGCGCATACGCCAGCGCACCATGCCAAAAAGTGCAAACATCGCCGGCAAGCCGAAGATGTTGCCATATTTGACCGAATTGCGGACCGGGTCTGAAACTTCAGCCAAAGGTGCTGCGCTTAACCCCCTTGCCCGTACCGCAAGCAGTGCTTCATCTAAGACAAGCCAGTCCATCAAGTTTAAAACAAAGGCCTGATTTGTCGGTGAGAGGAAATCGTCGCCCATAAAGCTTGAACCGGCCGCAACCAAAACACGTCCTTTCGCACCTTCACCGCCGGTCTGGCCAAAATGACTAGGGAACACACCACTTGCACTGGCGACCAATGCCCGCGATTTCTGTTCGCCGACCATATCTTGTGTCCAGCGTTGCATCGGGTCCAAATTAAACGGTGAAACCTGAGTCCAACTCTCCGCTGATGTTTTGATTAATATTTCGGTTTCAAGTCCAGCCACAGAATCGTTTAAACTAAGTTCACCCATAAAAGGCAGTGCAATTTCACCTAAACCTCGGGTTAAAGGATGCTGCGTATCGAGATCCGTGGCCATCGGCATAAACGGATAGGTCACCGGTTGTACAACCCGCATATAGCCGCGCTGCTGCGCCACTTGCATGGTCGCGCATTTGGTGTCGAGCACCAACCCTTGGCCTAAATCAAAACCATAGGTTTTGAGCATGGCATCCAGGCCGTGTGCAGTCGGCTCCCACTCCAGAGTTTGCATGTCGGGTCTAATGACATCAAGCAAGAAGGCCACAGACCCGCCTTGGACAATATAGTCATCCAGAGCCTGCTGCTCTGCGGCCGAGAAAGCCGTCTTCGGACCTACCACCATCACACCATTGACATCCGCTGGCACACCGCCCTCTGCAGTCAAATCAACCTCTGCGACATCGAAAAGCTGGCTCAAGAGTCCTGCGACCTTCGACATCTTTTCATTCAAAGATGGTCCTTCATGGCCGCTGACAAACGCAATCTTAGGCGGACGCTCTCTGGTTAACTTGCGCAACAATGTTGTCAGGTCATATTCAAGACCAGAGGTATCCTGCACCACCGGAATCACTTCACTCTCCTCACCATAGAGCAAGGCAATTCCCATATAGGCGCGCTTGACCTCAAGCTTATCATCTTCGTTAACCCTGACCTGAACCGGTGGGATCCCTAATTCGCCAAGCTCGCGCTCAATGCTTGTCGCTTCACGCACCTGGCGGCCAAAGACGTCAACCTTCACATCCTTTTTCCGCGCCTTGTCCTCGGCTGTTTCTTCACCAATCGGATCGATGAACTCATAACGAAGATTGCCCAAAGATGCGGCGAAATACTCGTCGAGTAAATCCTTCACATAACGCGTGTTGGTTGAATAAGGCGGTGGCAAATCCTTGGTAAAATAAGCACGTACCGTCACCGGTTCCTCAAGATTGCGTACCAGGGTTTTGGATGCATCACTTAAAGTAAATTGCTTATCTCGGGTTAAATCGAGACGGCCAAAGAACTGCAACGAGACCGTGTTTAATAAAAAGAGTGCCCCTACAAGCGCAACAAAGAAGATTACAAAGTCGATTTTACGTTTTAACATGACATCCCTCCCCTTATGCGTGTTGCTGTTCTAACGAGCGGACAGCCAGAAAAAGCGAGCCCCCTGTGATGGTTAAGTAATAAAGTACATCACGGCTATCGATGACGCCTCTGGCCATGTTGTCGAGATGAAAACTTACCGAAATATACTCCGCGATAGGCGCAATAAACTCAGGTAAAAAGAATTGTAACCAATAGATATAATAAAGCCCGGCACCTAAAATAAACGAGACAATAAAGGCCACAATTTGATTTGATGTCCAAGTTGAGCACATGATGCCCATCGCCACCAGCGCCCCCGAGAAAAGTAAGAGCCCCAGATAGCCACTGATCACAGGTCCCCAATCCAGATCCCCTAAAGCAGCAACGGTGAGCACATAGGCCGCCGTAAACAAGAGTGCTGAAGCCAAAAGACCAAGTCCTGCAAGGAACTTGCCCAGCACCACTTCAGAATCTTTAATGGGCATCGTCGTCAGCATCTCCAGCGTTCCACTCTTACGCTCTTCGGCGACAAGTCGCATGGTGATGGCCGCAGACAAAATCACCAGGAGCATCGACGGTGAAAAAGGTGATGGTGAAAAGAATGGTCTTAAATCGGCGCGTCCCATGATAAAAAGCGAGGAAAAGAGCATCCAACCAGACACAAGCAAAAAGACGACAACAACAATATATGCCACCGGTGAATCGAAATAGCCGCGCAATTCCCGTTTGGTGATCGCAATAATATTATTCATGGCTCTCCCCCTCTCCGAGCGTGAGGCTTCGGAATGTGTCTTCGAGCGACACTCTTTCTTTGTTCATGTTCAGCAACACAAGCTCGTGCTCAACAGCACAGCCAAAAAGTTCCGCACGTGGATCACTGTTGCCTTGCGCCGTTAAGCGAAAGCCCAAGGTGCCATTACCTTCCCCTTCTTGAGACTCAACGCGACCAACGCCTTTGACCTTTTCAAAAAGTTCCCGTAGGCGCGCAGCTTCTTGTTCGAGAGCGCCCGCACTTTTAACCACAACCTGAATCACAGCACCGGACTCGCCTGCGGTCAGGGCCTCCGGGGTGTCATCGGCAACCAATTTGCCATTCGAGATAATGAGGATTCGGTCACAGGTCGCTTGTACTTCCGGCAAGATATGCGTCGAAAGTAAAACCGTTTTGTCCTGACCCAATTCTTTAATCAGTTTTCGGATTTCAATGATTTGGTTCGGGTCGAGACCGCTTGTCGGTTCATCCAGAATCAATAAATCGGGGTCATGCAGGAGCGCCTGCGCCAAACCCACACGTTGACGATAACCTTTAGAAAGATGTCCCACATCTTTACCAAGCACATCCATCAAGCCACAACGCTCACAAATCGTCCGTAATTTTTGCTGGCGCGTTGCTGGATCAAGTTGTCGAATCTCGGCAACAAATCTTAAATAATCCACCACCATCATTTCATCGTAAAGCGGTGCATTCTCCGGCAAATAACCGAGCATCCTTTGCGCCTTAAGGCGCTCTTTGCTGACATCAAGTCCACCAATGCAAGCTTTGCCACTGTTGGGTTCTAAATAACCGGTCAGCATGCGCATGGTGGTGGTTTTACCGGCGCCATTAGGGCCAAGAATACCAACGACCTCACCACGTTTTACCGAAAAGGATAAATCTTTAACCGCTTCAAAATCAGCAAAACGCTTGGCTAATCCTTGCGCTTCCACGAGAACCTGAGACTCTGCCATCGTAAAATTCCTCCTTGAATTCAACAACGAATCAGCGCCTCATAAAACAAGTTTGACCAAGGTTGCAAGTGTTTTGAGACGCTAAAAGCTCTTATTTTTCAACAAAGTAGGGTTCTAATGCGACTCTGGCCACCATTGGTAGACTTTGAGTTCAATGCGCCCTTGGTGGTCAAATTGAACCCCCTCCTGGACTAGAAGTTGACGTTGTAATTCGGGTCTGGCGAGCTGTCCACCTAAAGAGATTTGACCTTTAGAATTAATCACGCGATGCCAGGGAATGTCCTCATCACACACACTGTACATGGCGTAGCCCACCGCCCGTGCCGCCCGGGGTGTGCCTAAAGCCGTCGCAACCTGACCATAGGTGACCACTTTGCCCTTGGGAATGCCTCTGACCCAAGCCCAAACTTGTTCATAAAAGCCGGACCGCTTCGTCATCCTCAGTGCTTCAAGGAGATGAGCACACCATCACGTAATGGCAACAAAGTGTTTGTCACATCCGTGCGTGCATAGAGACTCTGGGTCAAATCGATAATTGCCTGGGTGTCTGCATCTTTATCCTGATCCAGTACGCGACCTGACCAAAGTGTGTTGTCGAAAATAAGCATGCCCCCTGAACGCAACTTGCCTAAAGCCAGATCCGGTACTTTCGGGTAATCAATTTTATCGATATCACAAAAGATAAGGTCAAAGGGTCCATCGGTCTGCGCTAAAACCTCAAGCGCATTGCCCTGCGCATAAGTCATCAGATCTGCAAACCCCGCATCGCGAAGAAAACCTTGTGCCGATTGACGGTTTTCTGCATCGAGATCTGTATGAATAATTTCCCCATCTTTGGGCATTCCGCGGGCAAACCAAAACGCCGAATAACCAAACCCTGAGCCCAACTCTAAAACACGTCGAGCATCAATCGACTTGGCCAAAACCTCCAACAAGCTGCCCACGCAAGGCCCCACAATTGGAAAATCACGCTCTTGCGCCAACGCTTCCATTGCATCCTGAGCTGCGTGCTTAGACCCAACAAGGTTTCGCAAATATGCCTCGATCGGCTCTGCCACAAGTTCCATCAGGACTCC
>JASMKV010000273.1 GCA_030749035.1 Myxococcota bacterium
ATCACAACATGTGTGTGTCTGACTCGTTTTGTGCCACCGCAAGCATCACACGTAATACGGTGACCTCCTGGGCCGACAAACCCTGCACTTTTTAAGAGTCGTTGGCCCACAACGAAGAGCATAGTAAACGCCTAACGCAAATCAGCGTGGCGGCATTTTGCACGATCATGCTGCTCTGCATTGTTGCCTCTATCCATCTTTCCACCGCTGAACTCTCTTTTGGCACCCAAGTTTACGGCAGCCATCAAGTGCTCGCCGGCCAAAACGCCGGCTTTCGTGTCATGATTGTCAATACCCACAATCTGCGCCCGCTGGCCTTCGACCACGCAAAGCTGCAACTTAAAGCCAAAAAAGATGTGCTCTTTAAACAGGCCTATAAGAATCAGGAAGTGGCCAACATCCACATCCCGATTCCTGCCGATGCACCAACAGAATTAACCCTGGAATTCGATATTGAAGCCAGCGGCAATTCTGACCATTTTACCATTCCTCTCAAAGTCATGAAAAAGCCTGGCCCTTTAGAGATGACTCTGCTCAAAAGTCCCTCGGCGCAGAGCAAAAGTCAAAAAGACGCAGCGATGGACCAAATCGCCATTCATCTCTACCCTGAAACAGGAAAAATTGTCTCTGCTTTCAAAAATCGCCTGCGAATTTACGTGACGAAAAATGGCCAACCCTGGCGCACGAAGCTGGAGATCCCTCTCCTTGAAAAATCCGTCAGCACCGACGAGCAGGGCTTTGCCACACTCATCTATAAACCCATGGCGCATCTAAAAAAACTCACCTTCGCCTATACCCTCGACCACAAACCCCAAACCCTTAAAGTGCCCATCCAGGTCGAAGCCTTACAAATGCAGGTGGACTTTAAAGGCCGGCGCATCATTCCCCCTGGCCAAACACAAGAAATCAGCATATCTAAGCTGCCCTTTTCAACCCCGCTGCACCTCGACCTTTGGCTCGGCAACGCTTTGGTTCAGGTTGCTTCCTATCGGCAACGTCGCGGTCCCATCGAGCTCAATATGGAAATCCCTGAACTTATCCATCAGCCGATCCGCTGGCAATTCTTTCGTAATCTGATGGCGCCACAGGGCAGCGATTTGAACTATGTGCAATGGCTTTCTCATCATACGGGCACTAAAGGTCAGGAGGCTGCCCTGAATTTTCTCCAAGATCTGCCCGGAGACGATATCCTCCTGAAAAATAGCCCGACGCACACAAGCGCCATGTTGGAAACACGTCACCAAGCCCTGATGGGGCGACTCCAGCCCTATCATCCGGGCACCCCACTGCTGCATTCGAGCACCGCCGGACGAAAAACCGAGTTGGAGGCCTGGCGCAACAATTTACGCCAAATTGTTCATCGCATCTTTCTGATTTCCGCGCTTTTGGGGGGCTTGCTCCTGATCATCTCTTTGTGGCGACATCACCGAACCACCCAAGCACAAATGAAGGCTGCTCTCGACGAGGGCTTTCTCGCTGGCGAGGCGGTTGACCCACGCTTAAGCCATACTTACCCCAAAGATCGGAAGCTCGATCTGCTGATGGCCATGATTGCCATTTTCTCACTCATTTATGCCATCTATATTCTTCTCACCCACATCCAATGGCGCTATTAAGTCGGTTGAAAATACGGGTTTAGCCCGTTTGACCCACAACACTGCCGGCGCTATAAGGCCAAATGATGCCACGCATTATGCTTACAGATGACAGCCAAACCATGCGACGCGCTGTTGAACTCTCGATGCTCGGTAGCCAGCATCACTTAACCACTGCCGATTCATGGCAATCCATGCAACCCATACTGCAAAACGATACGCCCGATGTTTTCTTGATCGACCTTTTCTTGCCCAATGTTGACGGTTTAGAGATATGCTCAAGACTGCAGGCGCACCATCATTTTCGTCAGAGTGGAAAAATTCTGCTTATCAGACGCGGAGAAAATGTTTCACCTGATCTGCTCTCTGCCGCTGGCGTCAACACCACCATCGAGAAACCTTTTGAATCACAAACCTTGCTCAACGCCATCGATAACGTCTTGAATGCCAATCAAAACGAGGCGCAAATTTTTGAAGAGAGTGCGCAAGACCACCGACTTTCCTCTCATGCGCCGGCCCTACCACCGGCACCCACTTTCGATTTAGAACAAGCCCTCGACTCCAAACGCAAAACGTCAGCACCACCCCCAATGCCCTCTCCACAAAACGCGTTGTCCGCCGCAAAAGAACAAGTCGAAGATGATTTATCGGCTTTAAGTTCTGCCTTTACGAATCCTGAAAACAAAGCATTACCGCATCGCTTACAAGTCACACAGACCAATATGCGTTCAACAAAATACGTCAACAAACCAGACATGCGACAGAACATCCCTTCCTGGTTACCGCAAGTCGACCTTCCACCTGAGGAAGACATCCCCTCCGACACGTATGCTGCGGAACTCCACGAAGAGATCTCGGCTGACCCTGCTCTGCCGACCCCTGTCGAACTCGACACACCTGAACCTGAACCACCAAGCCCTGTCGAACTTGACACACCTGCACCTGAACCTGAACCTCCACCACCAAGCCCTGTCGAACTTGCAGCCCCTGAGCCTTTACCTGACGCACCGCAGCCGAATCATCCCCAGAGCCACACGAGCGATCTTGAGACGTTCAAGGAGCTGGCCCGACAAGCCATAGAGGAAGTTGCTTGGGAGGTACTACCCGATCTCGTTGCAGAAGTTGTTCGTTCAGAACTTGAACGCGCAAAACGGGAAGATAAATAGAAAAGACAACAAGATGACCAACACACCAACCGAACTACCATCAGCCTATACACCACAGGATGTCGAAGAGCGCATCTATCACTTTTGGCTGGAAAATAAATGCTTTCAAGGACAAGCCAATGCTGAGAATCCATCTTATACCATCGTCTTGCCTCCACCCAATGTCACCGGCTCCCTGCATATAGGTCATGCCCTCACCATTACACTCGAAGATATTCTTGTGCGCTGGAAGCGCATGTCGGGCTATAACGCGCTATGGCTTCCGGGGGTTGACCATGCCGGCATCGCCACGCAAATGGTTGTTGAACGAGAACTTGCCCGGCAGGGCTTACCCGACCGACGAACCCTGGGACGCGAAGCATTCATCGAAAAAGTGTATGCGTGGAAAGAAGATCGAACCAAACGCATTCGCGAACAAAGCTATTCTTTGGGGGCCAGTTTAGACTGGTCTCGTGAACGCTTCACCATGGATGAAGGCTTCTGCAAAGCTGTCCTGGAAGCATTTGTGAAACTGCATGATGAAGGCCTCATTTATCGCGCGGAAC
>JASMKV010000274.1 GCA_030749035.1 Myxococcota bacterium
AATACGTGCCGATCGCATGGCTACGCTACGTGCCGCCTATCGGACAGCAGGAGCAAACAATTTGTATCCAGCAATTCGGCGTGCTACGGACAAATCACGATCGTTGGCAGCATGAACTACGCTCAAGTCGATCTTGCACCCAAATCGATTGTGTAGAGGGCGACGGTCTGGCGAGTTAGGCACTGGCCTGATCTTGATATAAGCCGGGCGATGGGGCGGTAGGTTGGTGGCGCGCTCCGCATGTCTTTTGATTTGTGTGACCCAGATCACAAGTGCCTGAAAATAAAGGATTTTGCGGTTTTTTTTGATCGCTTTTTGTGCGTTTTTTTCTTCTGGATTTCAGCGGTTTAGAGCAGATACTCCCGTTTTGGGGCCAGCCAATCAATATTTGCCTAACCAGGAGCGGGTCTACATCGTAAGTCTTATAAGCCCATAGAAGCATAGAAATAGAATAAGAAGCCTAAGCTAAAAGAAAATATAACATTCGGAACCCCACATGCATTTCGAATCCGCCGCAAAAAATAGAACCCCTTCGGTGCCTGGAAGTCAGGACGTGACCAAGCCACCTTTTGCGCTTAAAAATGCACAATCTCGTTCCACATCAAGTCAAGAAATCAACGATAGGCTGGTGCACGATACGCCCCCGAGCGTGCGCCGGCCTACGGATTCTTCGCCCTTGATTCAGGGGCTAAGCGAGCCTCTTCTTGGTATAGGCAAAACCGCTCCCGGCCGGGCCATGAACTCCGACCAGTGCTTCCTTGATGTGAAGGGATTGCGGCGTGAAAGTGAGGCGCTGCGTACCTTTGATATAGAAATGCCAAAACACGCTCAGGGTTTGGAAAATTCTTGTGGGACCACCAGCTTGGCCATGTCCATGGCTTACTTAGGGGTGCCGGCAGATTTTCGCATTATTGACCGTTCTACCCGTATGTTTGACCCGGATGAGGGTGTGGGAACCGCTCCGCAGGATATGGTCGATTTTGCCAGGCGTTCCGGTTTGCAGGCCGAGCAATACAATGATGGCAGTCTCGAACAACTTGTCTCCCATGTCAGAGGCGGTCGACCGGTTACGGTGCTCTTAAATTTTGAAGACGCGACAGCAGGTATGGCGCATTATCTTAATGTGATTGGTTTTGAGCGCGACGGGGCCGGTCAAATCGAGAATGTGGTGATGCTCAATCCGTGGGGGCGGGTAGATAGGTTGTCCTTAAAGGATTTTATGCAGCAATGGTCAAATGTAGCGCTTGCCCGAGAAGGGGTCATGGCGGCTTTGCCAACCTACAATCGTTTAATGGTGGTGCTGGACCACCCTGAAAATCCACCTTTACCACAGCCAAATATGAGCGGCGCTTTAAAGGCGGCAACGACGAATACGATGATGAATGGAGTGAGTGGCCTTTCGGCAGGAATTGAGACGATAAAGCGTGGTGAGGCAGTAGCCGGAGGAGCGCAG
>JASMKV010000275.1 GCA_030749035.1 Myxococcota bacterium
GCCCCATGGGTGAGCATATTTCTCGTGTCTTCGGATATGAGAATCTGTTCCCCGACCGCCTGCGAGCTCACCCGGGCAGCAACATTGACCGTGTCTCCAAAAACATCTTTGCGCTCAATAATCGCCTTACCACTGTGCATACCGATCCGAACATGGATGGGTTCGGATGAGCTTAAAAGCGCCTTATTGTAATTGGCTAAAACTCTTTGCATCTCCACAGCAGCGCCGACCGCATCATCGGCCCGCTTAAACGATGCCATAATCGCATCACCAATCGTTTTGACAATATTACCGTCGTAGTCACGAATCACCGGAAAAAGCATTTTATTGTGTGTCTCCAGGCGCACACGCCCTGCAACATCGCCATGCTTGTCAAAGAAACTCGTGATTTCAACAATGTCACTAAAGACAATGGTTGTATCCTGAAGACGGTTGCGCACCATCTGTGAATAACTCGCACCGGTGACCACGGTCACCACCGTCTTATCAATATCCCGGGACCAGGGCGCCTCCTGACTTTGATCCGGCGCACTAAAGCCTCCCGAGGCAGCTGCCAAATTAGCCAGATCCGTTTCAAATTGGTCGGTTGTTTCATAGCGGTCTTCTGGGCTGCGAGCTAAGGCTTTCAATACGACAAGCGCTAACTCTTCGGGGATATCAGAACGCAAATCTCGTGGGTCCGTAGGCTCCTGTTTTCTTACCGCATCCATCACATCCACAACATTACGCAGCTGAAAAGGCACCTCGCCGGTCAAACATCGAAAAAGAATCACGCCGAGTGAATAGATATCGGTTCGCGGCCTGGCGGCCTCGCCTTCAAATATTTCGGGCGCCATATAATAAGGCGTCCCCACCGAATAGCCCGTTTGGGTAATACTCTTCACCTCTGCGCCCTTGGCCAAACCAAAGTCGAGAATAACCGGACGCCCTTCATTATTCAGAATAATATTGGTTGGCTTGAGATCGCGATGGGTAATACTGGCGCGATGGGCCGAACGCATCGCCCGACACAAACCCCGTAATATTTTCACCGATTGCTCTATAGAAAGCTTCTTCTCGCGCTGAATCACTTCTTCGAGCGACTCACCCGGAATATGCTCCATGGTGATGAAATAAACATTTTTTTCGCAGTGTAAATCGAAGACGCGACAAATCCCCGGATGGGCAACCTGCCTGGCCAACACCAGTTCTCTTTTGAAACGCTTTAAGCCATCGCCATAACCAGATTCTTCGAGCGGGAGGACCTTGATGGCCACCTCCAAATCAAGCTCGCTATCACGTGCCAGATAGACGGCACCATAGGAGCCACCGCCGACCTTGCGAAGAACCGTATATCGGCCCAATTCTGTTCCTGGATTCAGCACATGATGTCCTTGTTCTAACACCTTTATGTCTATGCTTTTTCGCAGCGAAATGCCACTTTCGTCACACGCATGTTCGTCAAATGAAGAGCAAATTGACGTCAAAATCGACGCCGATCGCGGTTTTTCTCACGATCGTTACAAATTCTCTTTCATGCTTGCCAAAACCCATTGTAATATGGGAAACTCCTTTGGATTCAGCGCTTTACGTGTCAAACCTTGAGTTTGAAAGTTCAGTCTTGAAAGAATCAGACCCTAGTTGCCCCTGGATTTTTTAGCATTTTACCAAAAAGAGATAAACAAGGGCGCCACAAAACCGATAAAATAGTGTGGAGGACTAGGGATGGTCTCATTGATCAACCGGATAAGACAGCGCAAGGCCGCCAAGGTTGGCAGCCCTGTCGCGGTGCGTCCAAAAGCCCGCAATCCCTTCGTCACGCAGTCTGAAAATGCCTCCTTACGCACCTTAAATAAAGTCAGCGGGCAACCGACCACCCTTAATAGCCTCACCGATGGTTCGAAAATCCAAGTCATCTTTGAGAATTTCTGGCGTGAAGATTTTGTGGGTGAAGCACTCACCATCGAATTTACCCATGAGCAAAACATTTTGCACATGGAATTTTATTCAGCCAAGCTGGGTATCGTCAAATGGGACAGAGGTGAGGGTGTTAAAGATGCAAATTTATGGGAGTGCACAGAAGAGCGACGACGACACGCCAGCAGCCTCTTAACCATGCCTGTTTTCGACCCCAATCAAAGACGCAACGAGTCCAGGCGAGAAATTATTGAAATGGTCCTGAACAAACTCGAAGACTTATCCTTGGCCAGCCGAATCAAAGAGGCCTTGCGCGCCCCAACAAGCAACTGGGCTTTGCCTGCGCATTTTTACGCTCAATCGTTCTAGCTAAAATCTGAGCTTCAAAAAGTCCATCGGTATGGATGGCGCCCCGTTGCACATCAACTCCGCAAGCTGCTCCCCGATCACCGGCGCAAACTTGTAGCCATGGCCGGAAAACCCTGTTGCCAAAAACACCTGCTCTGCTTCTGGATGCTGATCGATGATAAAATGTTGATCTGGTGTCATCGTGTAGAGACACTCTCTTGCCCTAAGCGCCGCCTTGGACACACCTGGAACATGCTTTTCTAACACGCCTCCCAGTGCCTTCACTTCATCATCAATGCCACTGGCATCACGTTCATCGGCGCTTTTTAGACATAAACCCTTTTCATGGCAGGCAAACTTAATGCCCGAACCATCAATATCGGGGAAACCATAATGAAAGCCTTGGGGTAAATCGAAAGCGAAACAAGGAGAGCCACTTTTCACATCAAATCCTTCCCGCCCCTTAAACCATGCCTGGATTTGCCGATGCACCTGTATCGGAAAATGTTCGACATCCGAAAGCGACGCACTCCACGCCCCTGCACAAAGCAGCAATTGTTTGCAACAATAGGTCAGGTCTTCGCAAACAACATCAATGCCTTGAGCATGCTTGTTCCACGCAAGGACGGCTTTGTTGTCCAGCAAGACAGCGCCTTCCTCACGCGCAGCATCTAAATGCGCCCGTACCCCTGCTTCAACATGCAAAAAACCCGAGTCTGCCTCGAAAATCGCTTCATAATCTTTGGGCAACGCAAAATCAGGAAAACGCTCTGCGAGTAATTCCGCCCTCACTTCTTCAATGGGCAATTCATGTAAAGCAGCGCTGTGACGTACACCGGCAAGAACCGCACTCTCTGGCGGAGCAAAAATAACCACACCGCTTTGCACCAAAAGCTCGCGTTGGGCCTGTTCTTCTAAATCACCCCAAAGTTGAGACGCGCGCTCGATGAGCGGGACATAATCGGGATGCTCAAAATAGGCTTTGCGGATCAAACGGGTGGCACCATGGTGGCTCCCCTTGGTGTGCACAAGGTCAAACTGTTCCAGACCCAAAACACTTAATCCACGCCGCGCCAAATGATATGCTGCAGCGCTCCCCATGGAACCGAGTCCGATAACGATGGCATCAAATTTATCACGCATCTTAAATCACCAATATTCTCCCAAGGGATTTACATCGCCACCAAAGTATTGCTAGCACTATACAATGCACGCGCCCGCCAGCAATACTGACTTTGGAGAAAAATACAGGAATAAAAACCCACTCGCCCAATACCTGATCAATAATTTTTACCGCACACTTGAAAAACTTATTAAAGGGACCTCCCCCGCAAGCATCCTTGAGGTCGGTTGTGGCGAAGGCTACAGCACGAACCGCATCATCAACATGCTGGGCTCGCCCGTCAATTATGTCGCCGTCGACATCGAGCCACACCTTCTTAGCGAAACACAAAAACGCAATCCCAAGATTGACGTGCAATGCGCATCGATTCTGGAACTGCCCTATGCCGATAAGAGCTTCGACCTGGTCATATGCCTGGAAGTTCTCGAGCATCTCGACGCGCCCTCCTCCGGTTTACGTGAATTGTGCCGAGTCAGCAAAAGCAACTTACTTCTCTCGGTGCCGCATGAGCCTTTTTTCCGAATCGCCCAAATGCTGCGCGGAAAAAACCTGACCCGTCTTGGCAATGACGAAGATCATAAACAAAACTGGAGCCGTCGAGCCTTTAAGGCTTTTCTCAAGGAGCAAGTCAATATCGCAGAGCACCTGCAGCCCTTTCCATGG
>JASMKV010000276.1 GCA_030749035.1 Myxococcota bacterium
TTATATGACCGCCGTCGTCGAACGTCCCGGACGTGTCTTTGGCCCAGGCCCCTATGGGGGAAATCTTATTGACTTTGGCCGCAATGATTTACGGGAAGATAATCTGGGTGAAACGATACCTTTTTTTCAGTTTGGCCTAACCGCTGAATTTACGGAAGTCCGTATTGTCAATGATGGCAGCGATGGCCAAGCTGCCGTGCTTGAAGCCATCGGCTATGACAATCTTTGGGATTATGTGAACATCCAAAGTTTTATGCCCGAATTGCTCAGCTATAAAACCGATGAACATGGTGAACCATCGGGACTCCTGAAGTTCGACCCCATTGCCGACTTGCCTCTACAAATTCGTGCCCGCTATACCCTCGAACCCAATGCGCAGCATCTTGAGGTGCGTTACTATCTGCGCAATCTCTCCGATGAACTGGTCCCACTTCATACCGCTTTTGGCATCGATATGCGCGGTGCCGTCGAACCCTTTGTCAGTGGACGGGGGTTTAGTGATCCGGGCGTTGATCTGAACAATGTCGAGGAACTGCTCAGTGGGGAAATCAACCAGCCCTTTATTGCCTATCAAACCCAATCCCACAGCATTGGTGTCCGCTCTGTCGACTTTTTGGGCGATGAAGAAATTGACCGCATGTCCATTGGTGTCGTTGGCGTGGCCCTCTTCTTTCTTGGCTCTAAAAATCTTTTGGAGTTTTTAAGTTCGCCAGGTTCGCTCGAACTTGCAGGCGGGACAGAGCAAGGCTTTGGCTTTGACCTCTACCTCGGAGACGATGTGAACGATGTCCACGTTTGGAGTATGGGAGATGCCTCATGGGGAGAAATCAGCGGGCGTGTCATTGATGAAGAAAGTGGCGAAGGTCTGGCAAATCTGCGCGTCGCGGCCATCAATCCACAAAATGGTGATGTCGAATCTGCTTTTCTCACCGATGCGCAGGGACAATTTTCAGGCACCTTACCTGTAGGTGATTACCATATCACTGCTGATGATCTCACTCGCACACCTGATCCGGGCCAAAGCATCACCCTCAGCGCCAATGCGGTCAGTGAGATATCCATCAGCCTGGCAAGTCATGCCACCTTGAATATCGAAGTGCAAAGTGCAAACGATATTCACGCCACAACTTTAGACCACACGCCCTGTCGGGTTTTACTTTTCGGCAGCCCTCAAGAGAGGCAAGGCGGCATTTGCGGCACAACATTAAGCTGCGATGGCAATGATGCCTTTCGCCATTATAAGAGCTGGGAACTCGACGGCAACACACCCTATGCCGCACACCTGCGCTATTGCAATACGACAATGGCCCCCGATGAAGCGCTTAAAGTCATTCCTGGGCGCTATTTGGTGGTGATCTCTCGCGGACCTGAATACGATATCCTGCAGGAGGTTGTTGACCTCAGCACAAACCAAACGCATACGGTCAGTGGCGTGCTGCACCGCTCACTCGACAGCACAAAACTCGTCGCCTCTGATTATCATGTCCATCAAGTGGCCTCCACCGATTCAGTTGTCCCTTTTGAGCAGCGGGTGCTGGGTTTTGCCAGCAATGGCATCGATTTTTTTGCCAGCACAGATCACGATGCCATCACCGATCTGCGCCCAGTGGTTGCCGAACTTGAACTCCAGGACCACTTAAACACCCTACCAGGCACAGAAGTCAGCACCATTGATTTGGGCCATTTTAATGGCTGGCCCATAGAACCGGCCACGGACAAAAACTTTGGGGATCCTGTCGATTGGGCTGGTGGCAGATCACGCCCGACACCTGGCGAGCTCTTTGACCTGATGCGCGAACGGGGTGCTGAGGTTGTCCAAATCAATCATCCGCGCTCCTCGAGTTCCTATCTACAAAAACTTCAGATCATTTATGACTTTGAAAACAGAACGATTACCGCCAATGCAGAGAAAGCGCCTTCAGCCCAAATCATGCATATGAACCCCGCCTTGCCTCTATTTGCCACAAACTTTGACGCGATGGAGATCTATAATGGCGTGCGCCTCAGTGATGCTGCCCCGGTCAAACGTGACTGGTTTAATCTGCTAAGCATGGGCCACAAAATCGTTGGGACAGGTGTCTCTGACAGCCATAACAATTTCACCCGTAATCCTGGTGATCCCCGCACCTATGTCATGCTCGAAAATGATGCGCCCAAAGATTTCGATGTCACAACCTACATTCAAAACTTTTTGGCTGGCAAAGCTTTTATCTCGACCGGTCCTGTCATTCGTATCACCGCCACATCAGAGACGGCTCAAGGCACACTCGGTGATCTCATACCGACCACCGGCGCCCTTGGTCTTGAGATCGAAGTACAAACACCAACATGGTATAAGGTCGATACGCTCAACCTCTACCTCAATCAAATTTTTGTGAATCCCGGAGCCGAATCCGATGATGCTGACTACGAAAACCTGGAACCGGATGTGACCCTTAGCCTTTTGCCCGAAGTCCTTGAGTGGAGTAATGGTGGCAGCACCTATCGCTATCGCGCAGAGCTCGAGATAAGCAGCGAAGAACT
>JASMKV010000277.1 GCA_030749035.1 Myxococcota bacterium
CACATAGGTTCCAGTGACCCCGGGCGTAAAGGTATAGGGGGTCTCGGTTGGGGTCGACGTCCAGACACCGCCGTTGTTCACCCAACTGACGGCGTAGACCTCCTCATCGAGCACCTCACTGGAACCACCCGGCTCATAGATATCCACATAGCCTTCGCTCAACGTGCCATAGCTAAAGCCAAAGCTCGAAAGGTTCCGCCCCACCACGTTGACGGTGACGGCTTGTCCACTGGTGGCCACAAACTCCCAGCGGTCGCTGCCATAGGCTTTGATATAGCCCTGACCATTATAGCCGCATGCGTTGACTTCATCGATTTTAATGTTGGTGGTGCAGGAGGTAGGACCGGTGCAATTGCTGGTGTCATCGACCCAGGCCCCAGAGGTGCAGTCCTGCACATAGACGCCGGCCACAATATCGACACCACAGGTGGTGGCACCATTTTGTTGTGTGCCGTTGACGCAGGCATCGGTGCCGGTGCAGCTGCTTGAGTCGACCCAGGCGCCGCTGGTGCAGTCCTGGACATAGACCCCTTCGTTGTTGAGGCCACAGACGGTGGCGCCATTTTGTTGTGTGCTGTTGACGCAGACATCGGTACCGGTGCAGGTGGCGCTATCGGCCCAGGCCCCAGAGGAACAGTCCTGGACGTAGACCCCTTCGGCGTTTAAGCCGCAGGCTGTGGCGCCATTTTGTTGTGTGCTGTTGACGCAGACATCGGTGCCGGTGCAGGTGGCGTTGTTGACCCAGGCGCCGCTGGTGCAGTCCTGGACATAGACCCCTTCGTTGTTGAGGCCACAGACGGTGGCACCATTTTGCTGATTGCCATTGGTGCAAACATCGGTGCCGGTGCAGGTGGCGTTGTTGACCCAGGCGCCGTCGGTGCAATCCTGGACATAGACGCCTTCGGCATTAAAACCACAGACTGTTGACCCGTTTTGTTGCGTGTTGTCGACGCAGACATCGGTGCCGGTGCAGGTTGCGTTGTTGACCCAAGCGCCAGAAGTGCAGTCTTGCTTATAGAAACCTTCGTTATTCAAGCCGCAGGCTGTGGTGCCCGTCTGTTCGTTACCATTGGTACAGACATCCGTGCCGGTACAATTCTCAGCGACCCCCGCGGGTTTATCGACCCATTGCCCATTGGTGCATGTTTGCTCAAGGACCCCTTCAGCATTAAGGCCACAAACTGTGCTGCCATTTTGTTCTGTGCCGTTGACGCAGACATCGGTGCCGGTGCACGTCGCGTTGTTGACCCAGGCGCCGCTGGTGCAGTCCTGCATAAGAAAACCTTCGTTGTTTAAACCACAGACTGTGGCCCCCGTTTGTTGGTTGCCATCGGTGCAGACATCGATGGCGGTGCCCTCATTCGGTTCGGCGCGCAGACAGGTTGCGGTGTTGTCCCAATTGGCGGCGGGGTCGTGGTCGACGCATAGCTGTTGATAGAAACCTTCGCCATTAAGGCCGCAGACCGTATCGCCTTGCTGCGTTTCGTCAATCGTACACGCATCCTCGCCGGTACAGCTTGCGTTGTCTGTAACCCAGACGCCGCCGGTGCAATCCTGCACTTTGAAGCCTTCGTCGTTGAGGCCACAGGTCTCGGCGCTGTCTTGCTGATTGCCGTTGGTGCAGACATCAAGGGCGAGTTCATGATTAGGCTCGGCCCGTTTACAGGTTGTGCTATCGACCCAAGCGCCGTCAGTGCAGCTTTGCTGAAAAAACGCTTCACCATTTAAGCCGCAGACCGTGGTGCCGGTTTGCAGACTGCCATCTACGCAGACGTCCGTGCCGGTGCAATTGCTGGTGTCATCGACCCAGGCGCCGGAGGTGCAGTCCTGCATATAAAAGCCTTCGTCATTGAGGCCGCAAACGGTGCTGCCGGTTTGCTGCGTGTCGTCGGTGCAGATATCGGTGCCAGTACAATTCTCTGCATCATCCTCCCAGCGACCACCGGCACAGTTTTGCACCAGAACGCCTTCGTTATTTAAGCCGCAGACTGTGGCGCCATCTTGCTGCGCGCCCGTGGCGCAGACATCGGTGCCGGTGCAGGTGGCGTTGTCTGTGACCCAAGCGCCGCCGGTGCAATCCTGCACTTTGAAGCCTTCGCTGTTAAGACCGCAGCTTTCGGTGCTGTTTTGCTGATTGCCGTTGGTGCAGACATGGGTGCCGGTGCAATTGGCGGTGTCTTCCACCCAGCTGCCGTTGGGACAGTTTTGCACCAGAACGCCCTCGGCATTAAGGCCACAGACGGTGGTGCCATTTTGCGTGGCGTCAATGACACACGCATCGGTGCCGGTGCAAGTGTTGGTGTCATCGACCCAGGCGCCGCTGGTGCAGTTCTGAATAAGAAAACCTTCATCGTTTAAGCCGCAGACGGTCTCTCCTGTTTGCTGGAGACCGTTGGTGCAGACATCAGTGCCTGTGCAGGTGGCCGTATCCACCCAGTTTCCATCGGTGCAAGTTTGTCGATAGACACCCTCTGCATTTTTTCCACAGGCGGTACTGCCGTCTTGCTCTGCCATGTCGGTACAGACATCGGTGGCGGTGCAGGCGGCGGAGGTTTCCCAGGTGCCGTTGGTGCAGTTTTGTAGATAGACCCCATCGTTGTTCAGACCACAGGCCGTGGTGCTGTCTTGTTGGTCGCCATTGGTGCAGACATCGGTGCCGGTGCAGGTTGTGGTCTCTGCCCAGGCGCCGTCGGTGCAGAGCTGCTTGTAGAAGCCTTCAGCGTTGCGTCCGCAGACGGTGGTGCCGGTTTGTTCGGCCTCGTTGGTGCACACATGCGTACCCGTGCAGGTGGTGCTGTCTGTCCAGGCGCCATCGGTGCATGTTTGTGTGTAAACGCCTTCGCTGTTGAGACCGCAGGTGGTCGGTCCGTTACGCTCATTACCTTCGATGCAGGCAGGAGGAGGGGGGGGAGGAGGATTTCCTTCTTTTTTGTTGTTCTTCTTTTTGTCACCGCCGCAAGCACTGGCCAAAGCACAGATTAAAACCAAGATGGCGCCGCGGGAAAAGCGGCAAAAAACACTGGCGGTTAGAGTTCTGTACGTAAAATCGGATAGGGGGACAGATGTTTTCATAGGGGAAGCCTAACCGAATAAGGAGGTGAGGTAAATTGCTTTTAACGGCTCAAGATTATTGGCCTTAAGGGCT
The DNA here is from genome assembly GCA_030749035.1 of Myxococcota bacterium. Classification (GTDB taxonomy): domain Bacteria; phylum Myxococcota; class XYA12-FULL-58-9; order XYA12-FULL-58-9; family JASMKV01; genus JASMKV01. The sequence continues at coordinate 3,146 of JASMKV010000277.1, forward strand.
CGACAAAGTGCTTGCGGACACGCTAATGAGCAGCGATGGGCCTGTCCAATTTAAAGATCTTAGCCTACGATGAGACCCCTTTGGGGATCTTATGTCTGCGTCGGCGCGAACTCATTTCCGAGCCAGGCACCATCGTGACCGAAGTCACGCTTAACCACGAATTTTTGATGAGCAGCCTCTATACGGATTCGGAGCGGGCCTTGGCGCGCACCGCGCTGGAGATGCACGCGGGAGAAAACTTAAAGGTTTTGGTTGGCGGTTTAGGCCTTGGTTATACCGCCCGCGAAGCGCTGCTCTCAAAGCGGGTGGGAAGCCTGGAAGTGATCGAGTTGTTGCCCGAAGTGATTGATTGGATGGAAGGGGGGCTGGTGCCCCTTTCGGCGGAGCTGAATAAGGATAAGCGCTTAAATATTTCCAAAGACGATGTTTATGGGCGCCTGGCGGCGCAGCCGACCGAGCGTTTTGACCTGATTTTGATCGATGTCGACCATTCGCCGGATGAGCGTTTAGGCGAGGAGAGCTTGCCTTTTTATACCGAAGATGGCCTGCGTGCGGCAAAAGAGCATTTAGCGCAAGACGGGGTCTTGGCGGTGTGGTCCTATGCGGAAAGTTCACCCTTCGCCGATGCCCTGCGGAAAGTCTTTGCAGAGGTCCGAGTGGAGCCGGTACTTTTCGATAACCAACTCGTCGATGAACAACAAACGGACTGGTTGTTTTTTGCGCGGGGGTAGGGTGTGTGTCCGATTTCCGATTTCCGATTTCCGATGTCCGACAACCGATTTCCGATTTCCGATTTCCGATTTCCGATGTCCGACAACCGATTTCCGATTTCCGATTTCCGATTTCCGATGCCCGATAACCGATAACCGTGCGAGCCGCTACGGAGACTTAGTGCGGGTGCCTGGCAAGGATAGCCGCACTTTAGTCGAGTAGGCGAGTGTCTGATTTAGCCTAAACTTTCTAATACCCACGGTGCCCAATGGCTTTCAAGGAGCGCAGCAGCTAAGAGCAGGAGCCAGGAAATAAGAACCAGCTTGAATACGGCAGCAAAGACCTGTTTGCTTTCTTTTGCGCCTCTGGCGTATTTCATGATGCCTTTTGAAAAGAAAATAGCGGCCAGTGCCGCAACAATATAAGCGCTGGCTTCCATGGCCATATGGGGCAGCAGGGCGAGTGTGGTTGAGGCGCCAAAAGAGATAAAATGGCTGAGCGAGCCGATATCGATTTCACGCAGAACAAGAAAGGTGATGATAAGACCCCAGATGCAGGCGTTCCAGGTCAGCGCCAAGAGGGCGCCATAGGTGCGATAGAGGAACGATAAAATCATGATGGCGAGCCAGACCAGGGTGTTAAAGTGCAGAAGATTTTCAAAAGAACCAAAGCGGCGGGTGAGGATGGTGTCCTGTCCGATATGGGCCGATTCGAGGGCAAAAGCAAAACCGCTGCTCAATGCCGCCTCGCCTAAGAAAATGGCGGTCAGGACATAGGCGCTCATGATGCCTAAGAAAAGTGCCAGAATGCTGTAGGCGGTCAGGCGATTGGCCCTGCGTGGCAGACTCATATCCTGCCAAATCAGATCTTTGTTTTCTTCAAGGAGCTTGTTAAAGCGTGGCACCAAAACCGCCGCCACCAGGAAAATAGAAATACTTCCACTTTGGGCAATGCCCAATGCATGCATCAAATAGAGCCCCAAAACACCGGCGCATAGGCCTTCGCTAAAAAGCAGGGCGAGACGCTTTGAGCGCTTTTGATGCAAAGGCGCGTTAAAGAAAACCGAAAGTATGGGTTGGTATTCTTCCATCGCGCGCCGGGCAAACTCTCCGTCTAGAACTTCAACTTATGTGGCGCATCATAATGAAAAGCACAGCTGGCAAAGATGAGTGTGATGTCATCGTGGGCTTGCCCCGCAGCGTTATGAAATGCGGCCCCTGGTTTAAGGAAGCCGGCCTGCACATCAAGGTCCAATGTCATGCCATCGACAATATCAAAGCTGTAGCCGATGCCCGCATCGATTTCATAACCTAAATCGCTTTCTTTGCCATCGCCCCCCTGGAAATTAACCGAGGTGCCGCCAGCAAGATTGGAATTATACGGGTCAATATTATCTTCTTCGGTTTGGGCTTTAAGATAGGCAAGGTTGAATTTGAATTTGCCCATGGTGAAGCGCAGGGTTGGACGGAAGTAGATGGTGTTGCTCACCGAACCACCATTGGGAAGTGAGCGCACTGAATCTTGTGGGTAGCCAATATGCTCTGGATCACTGGCATGGGCCGCAGCCGCAACCGTTTCGAGGTAACGCAATTGGTCAAAGAGAATGAGCGATGGATTGGTGTTGTTGTCAAAACTAAAACCGCGCATATTGCCGTCGTTTGGATTCGAATCCCCCGATGCATACCCGGCTTCAACATCGATGCCAAGGCCCGTGCTTAGGTGCTCAGAGCCAAGGCGTGCAAGATAGCCCAGCTGATTGACGCTAATGTTGTCGGTAAAGGCGTTGTTCTTGGCCATGCTGGTGGTGCCGGTGATGTAGGCCATCTCTCCAGCGCCAAAGACTTTAAAGCCGGAAGTTTCAAAAGAGGATTTACCATACACGTCGATGACGCGGGCTTTGAGATAATCATCGTTACGGTCGCTCAAGTTTCGATAGACGCCATAAAAACCAAGCTCGTCGTTACCATCTTGATAGCGCAGGGCGGCAATGCCTTGATAAGCGGTGTCGCCATCGGCTCTGCTTAAATTGTATTCGCGCTCGGCGAGGTCGGCAGCCAGGGCAAGATTGACGTTGTTGAGCCATGAGGGCACATCTTTGTCGGTGAAGGGTTTGGTGGCAAAAAGAAAACGATTGACCACATCGCCATAGTTGCGATCGGCACCAAGATAGGAGTGACCCCAATCGCTGCTCTTGCCATCGCCATTGTTGGCCAGTAAGCCTAAGCCCCAATTGGACGTCATGCGGCCAACGCGAAACATGCCAATGTCACTTAAAAACTCGACATAGAGTTGTCGGACTTTGAATTGGTCGGCATAGCTTTGGTTTTCGTCAAACATGTTGATCGAAAGGGCCTTGTTGCGTGGCACACCATATTGGCGAAACTTTTCGTTGGGTGCATCCAGGGTCACATAGCCAGAGGCCAGGAGCAACTCGGAGTTAAGCTTCACGCGTTTTCCCAAAGCAAAATAGGGACTGAAAGTGGCACGCTTCCAGACCAGGTGATTTTGTTCGAAGAGATTGCCGTCCGCATCGAGACGCATGTCGCTGACCTGATAACCATCGGACCTTTCGGTGAAACGATAGGAAAAATAGTTTTCCGGTTCTGCAGCGGTTTGAGCAATCGTTGGTGCGGCTTCCTCTTCTTCAACTTCGGCGGCTTCATTGACCACCGCTTCGACTTGTGCGGCAGGTGTTTGCGGTGTGTCGGCCTCTTCTTGCGCCATGAGGATTGTTGGAACGCATACAAAAAATAAGATATTTAAAGTTGTTTTTTTCATGATGTTTTATCTTCTTTACGGGTTTAAAAACGCACAGGAGCTGTCTTCAAGGCAAGGATCATCAATTAACTCTTGTCCTTTGCTCTGAAAAAAGCGTCCAATTTGGTTGATGTGGTACATAAAATAATCGAATTCCCATTCGGGTTCGGGGATATTGATGCCGTGAATACCGGTATTCTCAGGATAGGCCATGCGCATGCCCGAATAGCCCCCATGATTGGCGCTGACTGTTGCCCTTAAAGGCGGCAGTTCTTCGCAGGCGGTGCTGCAGTAGGCTGGCTCATCATTGGCGCCGGTACAAAGTGGGTTGGCTGAGACCTCCGTGA
>JASMKV010000278.1 GCA_030749035.1 Myxococcota bacterium
ATTGCGGAGCAAACCCACAAGGCTTATTTGAAACGCGCCACCAAGGGCGCTAAGAAACTCTATAAGGCCATCCAGGCCGGCAAAAAAGCCTTCAAAGCAAAGAACAGTTAAAGCGGAGGCTGCGCTGAGTCTCTGGGGAAAAATCGACCGCACCTGTTTTAAAATAGAACGCGGTGCTGTCGTTCTGGTGACCGCCATCATGACCATCATGGTCTTTCTCGCGGTCGTCTGGCGCGTATTTGCCTCGCCATCGAGTAAACTTGCGAGTTTTTTCGCCAATCAATTTGGTATGGACGCGGGAAAAGCGGCAACCGTGGCGCTCTTTGCCACATCACTTGTTTGGTTAGGACTTTGTCTCTTTGCTGTTTATACGGCCCGCCCCAAGTGGGCACCAGGCCGCACCGTTCTCACGGGAACAATCTTCGCCATCGGGTCCTATGGCATGGCCAAACTTTTTGTTCTGATGGTCCCCGAAGGCTTGGTCTTTGCGCAACGGGTTGCTTTAAGCTGTATGCTTTGGATGGTGATGCTCGGTTCATCCATGGCCGCCTATCAGAGGCGCCATATCTTTGTACAAGCCGCGCAAAAAGCCGTGCCCAACACCCTCTTGCCGACGCACACCACGCTCTCTTATGCGTTTGCTGCACTTTTCACGCTTTTCCTGACAATCGTCTGCTCGGAATACGCCTGGAACAACTGGCTCACCTGGAGTCAGTCCTCGGGTGAACGCGGCATCTTTGAATCCATTCCTATCCCCTACTGGAGTGTCACCATTTCGGTGCCCATCGGCTTTGGTTTGACCATGCTGCGCTTTATTTCGCAGGGCTGGCTTATCTATTGTGGGAAGATGGACCCTGTGCCGCCCATGGAAGGCATGAGCGCTTTAGAAGAGGCGCAAGAATGACAACCCTGGCCGTTCTTGAATACCTTGTCCTGGCCGCCTGTGGTTTTGGCTTCATGCGCGACAAAAAAGTATTGCTTGCCGTTATATTAAGTATACCGGCAGCCATGTGGTTCTTATTCAGCACCCAAACATTCCTCATCGTCACCACCATCTTGCTCGGTGTCGTCTTGGCCCAGCCCCTCTACGTTCTACTTGGCGCCATTACGCTGGTGTGCTTTGAGTTCATGTCCGATGTCCCGGTCGAAGACTACGGCATCTTCCCTGAAAAGATTTTTGAACTCACCGACAAAAACGTCCTTTTGGCCATCCCCTTTTTCGTCGTCTCCGGCAATCTCATGACCCACGGCGGCATTGCCCAGAAACTGGTGAATTTTGCCCAAGCGCTGACGGCATGGCTGCCCGGTGGTTTGGCCATTGCGTCGATTGGTGGCTGCGTGCTTTTTGCCGCCATCAGTGGTTCATCGCCGGTCACCGTGATCGCCATTGGCGGCATGATGTTTCCCGCCTTGGTCAAAGCGGGGTTTGGTGAAAAGGATTCGATGGGGCTTTTAACTTCGGCCGGCTCTTTGGGTATCGTCATTCCTCCATCGATCCCCATGATTATTTACGCCATTGTTGTGAGCGGTCGCCAGGTCGTCGATGTGGGTGACCTTTTTCTCGCCGGTATCGGCCCCGGCATGCTCATTGGCGGTTGCCTCTCGGCTTATGTCATTTGGCAGAGCCTCAAGGTCTCCCAAGACCGCAATGCTGATCTCAAACGCATGGGCAAAGGCATCGCCCTGGGCTTAAGCCCCTTTCTTGTGGGCTTTGCCTTAAGTTATATCATCGGCCCCTGGGGGCACCTTGTGGGCGTTTGCCTTTTGGCGCTGATGGGTATCGTTCTTGCCTGGCGCGCCTTCATTGAGGGGTTTTGGGCCCTGATGCTGCCAGTGCTTATCTTGGGTGGAATCTACACGGGTTTCTTTACCCCAACCGAAGCGGCCGCTGTCTCTGTGGTCTACGCACTCATCGTCGATGCCACGGTCATGATTGGCTCACTGATTGTCATCATGGTGATCGCTTTTGTGTTTAATGACTTTCTTGTGGATGCCCAAGTTCCAGATATGGCTGTGGCATGGCTCAAAGAATTGGAATTGAATCGCATCACCTTTCTTATCGCCATCAACATTTTCTTGCTCATTTTGGGCTGTTTTATGGACATCATCAGTGCCATCATGATTGTTGCGCCACTCATCGCGCCCATGGCCATGGCACCTGGCATTGAAATCGACCCTATCCATTTGGGTATTATCTTTATCGTCAACCTCGAAATCGGTTACCTCACACCGCCACTTGGCCTGAACCTTTTTGTCGCCTCATCGCTCTTCAAGCGTCCTTTAGGCACGGTCATCCGTTCAGTCATCCCCTATACCGCCATGATGATTGCCGGCATTATTGTCATCACCTATGTCCCCGCCATTTCCCTGGGCTTAGGCGAGTGGATGCGAACAATCACCAATCCGCCGGCCGAACAAAGTCAAGGCACGCAAGAAAAACCGGTCAAGGTACTCTCCATCGAAGAGCTCATGCAGCAAGCCGATGAGGACGAGGATGAGGACGAAGATGAGGACGAGGATGAGGGCGGAAATGACAACGAGAAGAAGAACGAGAACGACGAGAACGACGAGAACAACGAGAAGGATGACACGGATTAAGCAATATTGTAGATTCGTCGGAGGCGAACCAAGGAGTGTAAGATGAGTATCCAATATGAAGAAGACTGTATGACCTCGAGTGATGGACTGGCGCTCTACGTTCAAGCCTGGAAACCAGAGAATCCACAAAAAAAACTTTTCATCTGTCACGGCTATGCGGAACACGGCAAGCGCTACGACGAGTTTGCCAACCATTGTGCCCAGGAAGGCATTGAGACCTGGACCGTGGACCTGCGTGGCCATGGCAAGTCCGAAGGCGCACGCGGCTTCGTCGATAACTTCAATCACTATCTCGATGACGTGCAAACCCTTATTGACGACAACAAATCCGAACTCCCCGTCTTCTTGCTTGGCCATAGCCTAGGAGGCCTTATCTGCCTGAACTATGCGCAGGAACGGGGCGAGGGCCTCAGTGGTCTACTGATTTCCAATCCCTATTTGGGTTTAGCAATGAAGGTGCCGGCCCTTAAACTTAAAGTTGCCGACCTGGCGGCCAAATATGCGCCGCGTCTTTCGCTGCCCAGCGGCCTCGATCCCAAAGGCATTTCCCATGACCAGGCGATTGTTGACGCCTATCGCAACGACCCCTTGGTCTTCACCACCGCCAATGCGGCTTGGAATCGCGAAGCGGTCAGCGCCCAGGAACGGGTCCTGCAAAAGCACTCTTTTTCCATGCCGGTCTTTTTTGCTTACAGCGATGCGGATCCCATCACTTGCGGTAAAACCAATGCGGACTATGCAGAAAAAATTCAGGCCCCGAAAACAGAAGTCGTTCTGCGCGCCGGCGAATATCATGAAATCTTAAACGAGACCAATCGCCACGAACTCCACGCCATGATGTCAAAGTGGATTATGGAAACGCATTCTTAGCCCGCAGCGTTGACCTTCGTATTCCTCAGCCTCATCCAGGCATCAAGCGCCATTAGTTCGGCTCATTGTCGAGGGCAGGAGGCCCTCCACCACCAGCACTGCCGCCACAATCCGCAGAGCAATTGCTGGAGTTTTCGCCGATCTCGCATTGGCCATTCCCACAAATCGAGGAAATACATGTAAACACATCCAGGCCATCTAAAGTTTGTGTTCCGGCAGGCAGCGCTTGCATATTGGGATTGCCATAATTAAGTTGACAACACGAGTCGGCGTCGCCGGGAAAGTAAGGCCCGGATTGTTCACAACCATTACCGTCTGTGGAATTTGGAAAACAAACA
>JASMKV010000279.1 GCA_030749035.1 Myxococcota bacterium
CGATCCGGTCATTTTGTCTATTGTAGGTGACGGAGAGCCGAATCCTGGCCCGCGTATTGTGGAGCGTTTGCTCGAAATCATGGGGCCTTATTCTTCAGCCAACAAAGCGGCCCTGATGACACAGCTGACGTATATCGCTGGAAGTGGTATCGCTTATGAAACCGAACGCGCCGGTGCAAATGAAACGGATACCTATAGTCCAAACAAGACTTTAGAAAAGGGTACCGGGATTTGTCGGGACACGCATGTGGCTGTTTCGGCAATTTATGCTTCTTATGTTAAAGCCCAGCAGAGCAATGGTGTATGGAAGCCAGGCAATCCATCGAATTGTGCTGATTTAGCCCAAACCGTTGCTTTCTTTAATCCGGATGAATATCACGCCTATATGGTGCTCAAGGATCCCAATACTGGGAAATGGGCAGCGCTTGAGTACGGTAAGTATTACGAGCTAAATGCGCCCAATGCCTTGGATGCTTTTGCGGCGTTGCCTGGTTATATTGGCGGATACACGCGCTACACTTTACGGGGCTGGGATGCGCCACCGGCGGTCAATGATCGAGGTTCAGTCGGTGCGGCGATGGCCAAGGACTTTTTTAGGGAAGACGTTGGCGAAGGTGAGCGTGGTGAAACCCGCGTCTTGGCAGGTGAACATGAACTTGGTTTAACGCATTTTTTAACGCCACATTTGGCCTTGGTGGGGCGTATGGATCCATCATCGGCGACCGATGGAAATTTCATGGGTGGTATTAAACTTAATTACCACGATGATTTCGAGCGGGTCGACAGCCGGGGTTATATTCATGCCGCAGGTGGATTGTTTACGCACAGTTTTGAAGCACGGAATTCAACGGGGATAAGCGATCACTCCGATCCTACCCGTATGAGTGCGTATCGAATGTATGTCTTGGGTTTTCAATGTGATGGGCGCTGGGAGCGTAAAGCCAAAGAGTTGTTGGGGCATAAATTGCGTTTGGAAATGGGCATGGATTGGGATGCGCTTTTGGGCTTGCCGGTCAGTACGGGCAGCGAAGACGGAACGAAAATGCAGTGGCCTTCGGTGGGTGATTATTCGACCTTCGATGTGGGTGCGGATATTGGTTTTTCCGGTCATCACTTTATTCATGAAAGCTTGCGCTTGGATTATAAATTACTTGCCCGCGCCAATCTTGATGTGATCAATCTTGGAACCGAGCTGGTGACCTCCGAAGGTGGATCGGCAAGGGCGTTAACTCAGGACCCATGGATGGCCAGAGGCGCATTTGGTTTAACCCATAAGGCCGAGAACGGTATGCTGACGCGTTTTGAATTTGGCATGAACCAGTATTTGGGATCTCCTTTTGACAGTGAAACGACCGCTCTGGGAAATCATTATGCGGCTTTAAGCTTTGCACCTAATGGTGATATGAGCTTCGGCCTCATTGCCAAGGGTCATAATACCGAAGAATCTTTTGTGCCCGTGGATGGCTTAGGGATAAGTTTTAATTTAACACCAAATGATAAAATGCGTTTCAGTCTTGGTGTTGAAGGCAACGCGCCTGGTGGGGACTTTTCAGATTTTGGTGATCACATTAATGTGATGGGCTCTTTGAGTTTTAACTTTTAGGCTGAGCTTAATATTTTAGACAATGCGCGGCCCGTAAGAGCGCACAGACTGTTTTGGCATCTTGAATGTCACCGTTCAAGGCAAGCTCAACCGCATTTTCCAGGGTATAGGTTTTGACTTCCAGAATTTCATCGGCATCCAGATTTTGGCTGGCCTGGGTAAGCTCTCTTGCCAAGTAGAGCCAAAGTTTTTCATCACAAAAACCGGGTGTGGGATAGATGATGCCGAGGGGTTCGAGCTTGCCGGCAACGAGCCCTGTTTCTTCAAGCAATTCACGTTTGGCACAGGCTTCAGGCTCTTCGCCAGGGTCAAGTTTTCCCGCAGGAACCTCAAGCATCCAGGTATCACAAACATATCGATATTGTCGTACCAGGGTGACGCGGTTTTGATTGTCAACGGGGACAATGACTGCCGCGCCAGGATGCCGGACAATCTCAAATTGACATGCTTGGTTGTTGGGTAAAATGAGATCGTCGACACTGACTTTCAGCATTTTACCATCGAGGATTAAATTGCTTTTTATTGCTTTAGCGTGGCCATCGGACATTGTTTACTCCGTGGGTAATTTGGAATGCGCACCATCACAAAAAGGAGGGTTTCGTGTCTGTTTGCATAGACACATGGCATATTTACGCTTTCGCTCGATGGTCATTTTCTTCGGCTCGAACGCGCTGCCCGCATGCGATCCGTCACAAAAGGGCTGGTTTTGTGATTTTCCACAGGCGCACCAATAGAGGGTGCCCTCGTCAAGCTCGAGAATGATGGGTTTGCGATCGGCAATGGTCGGTTTATCCATGGACTGTCTCCTGTGTCGTACCCTAACGAAAAAAAACATTTTAACCAAGTGATTAGAAAGTCGGCCTTGACGACGAAGAGACTAATCAATATGCCATACGTAGATGACCCGTATTCTTGTTATACAGCTTGACCGTCTTGGCGATGTGATTCAGACGACGCCTTTGCTTCAGGAGTTGCACATGGCGCATCCAGAGGCGACGATTGATCTCCTGGTGGCCAAGGAAGCCGCTCTTGTCTTGAAGGGCATGCCGGGCTTGAACAACATGATGACATTACCCACGGATAAAGTTGCCGCGTGGTCTTTAAGGATCAGAGAAGAGGTTACCTCAGGCACAATTCCTGATGAGATGATGCAGGCCTTAGCCAGTCTGGATTTCCCTTTTTACGATAAGGTCATTAATGTTTCACATTCACAATACAGTGCTTGGTTAACCCAACGTATACCTGCAGCTCAGCGCCAGGGCGGATTATTGAATGCGCGTGGCGAATGGGTTTTTAGTGGTCCATGGCATAATTATTTGATGGCCCTTGTTTCTTTTCGTGATGCCAATGCTTTTAATCTTGTTGATTTATTTAGGGCTGATGGAGAAACAGGAAGGGTTTGTGCACAACGTTTATTTGTTAACGTTGCAGAGGATTTAACTTTTGCACAGCCAGAATCCCCCTACATTGTGCTTAACCCAGGTGCCAGCAAAATAGAGCGATGTTGGTCTCGAAAAAGTTTTGCGCAATTGGCTGATATGCTTTGGCAAAGAGGTTATGTTCCTGTCTTGATGGGGGCACCAGCGGATGTGGAAATATGCAGCGAAGTGGCGCGCTTGAGTGAGCACGATATGATTAATGTCTGCGGCAAAACATCTTTGCCAGAGGCGGCTCGACTTTTAGAGGGGGCTGAGGCACTCGTCTCCAATGATACGGGGGCGGTGCATCTGGCTGCAGCTGTGGATACCCCAGTGATTGGTCTCTACGGTTTTAGTGCCTTCTTTCGCGAAACCGGGCCTTGGGGCGCAGGGCATATTATCCTGCAAACAGATTACCAGAAAGAAGAAGCGTCTTTGAACCCTATTTCAGCACAACTTGTGTTGCATGCTTTGTTATATCGCTTGGGGAAAAGCACTTTAAAGGCATTAGAAAGTCATGTTGTTAAAGGTGTGAGTGCCTGGCAATCATTCTTCCTGCCCAAAAGTGCGGACCCTATTGGTGGCATGTCTTATTGGCCGCTTCAGACTTCATCTTTATCGTTTGAGCAGTGGTCTGCTTATATTTTGCGTCATGTTTTGGCAGCAGAGTTGAGTCATGAAGATGAAATGGATCTAAAATACTTTCAACAAAAATACATCGACAAAGAATTGTTTTGGCCAGAGAACCTCGTGATGGATTTGGAGAAGTTCAATGCGTCGGGAGATCATCTTCAGTCGCATTTGTCCCGTTTGCGCGAGGCCGTAGAGCAGTTTTTGAAAACAGTAGAGGAAGAGAACACAGCAGAACTTGCGCAACTTGAAATTCAGGGTAAAGCTATCGATGACGAATTCCAGAATTTGGACAAGCAGTCGCAAGATTTTTCGACACAACGTTTGATTATAAGTCATTTATGCTGGCGTCAGCGGATGTTACCAGTATTAACGTTACAAAAAAGTTTGTCCTACTATCGGGACTATCTTCTCGATGCCCAAAACATTTTACGGTCATTCATGAGCACCATGCATGATTTTGTCGATGCAAGAGGTTGTTCCTGATGTGTGGTCGCTATACCCTGACAAAGAGCCAGAAAGAATTACAACAGTTTTTTGGCGTTGATTTCCCAATGGGTTTTTCACCCCGCTATAATATAGGGCCTATGCAGACTTTGCCTGTTTTATCTCTTGACGATTCAGGTAATAAATTAATGGTTTCGTTGATGCGTTGGGGGCTGATTCCGCACTGGGCAGAAGGCGTTGTTGGGGCAGGCCATATCAATGCGCGCTCTGAAACAGTTGCAGAAAAACCAGCCTTTAAAGACGCATTTCGGCACCGGCGCCTTTTAATTCCGGCGAATGGTTTTTTTGAATGGCGTCAAGAGGGTAAAGAGAAAGAGGCCTATTATATAAATTTCCCGAAGAATGAACTTTTTGCTTTTGCGGGACTTTGGGATGTACATCAAACCCCGCAAGGCAAAAGACAAGAAACATTTACCATCCTGACAGCTCAAGCCAATCCGAATTTGCAGGACTTGCATCACCGCATGCCGGTCATCGTTGAACCCGATGCATACAATGCTTGGTTGTCGGGTGATGCTGATCATGCATCGATATTTAGAGCGCCCTTGTCTGCACAATTGACTTTTCACCGTGTCGGGCCTGCGGTCAATCGTGTCGGTTTTGATGCGCCTGAATGCATTGCGTTTTATGAAAAACCGCAATTAAGCTTGGGGTTTTAAAATTTTCTTTTAGGGCTTTGTTAATTTGATGACTTTGGTTGGGCCCGTAATGCCCCCAAAATTGTTGTCCGATATCATATAGAGTTCACCATCGAGTCCAAAGCTGATGCCTTCGATGTTGGGCAGGTCTTTTATTTCAGGGGCAAAATCGTAGACAATTTCAACAGAGGACATTTTAAAGTTTTTATCGATGCTGAATTTGAGTACGCGACCAATGCCGAAGTGGCGTTCAATGGCGAAGATTTCAATGTGCTCCTCTTGCGGCAGATGCCGACAGGCCATGGCAGAGATTTTGCCCTTCGCGGTTGTGAGTTTGAGTCTTAAAGGCTGCGCCTGTGTGGTTTGCAAAGAGTGCAAAAGTAAAGGTGCGTATCTTTGGCCATTTTCTTCAAGAACCTTTTCGATCCCAACGATCAGCTGTTGCTCTGCATAGCATAGCGCCTCGAGGCCATGATTGGAGTCGGGCTGCGTGTTCCAGTGATGATAAGGTATCGAGATGATTTGGGTCACTTGAGCCTCACCGTTGTGCATTTCAACAATATAGACTTTATCATCGTTGCGCTCGGTGGCTTCAGATTCACTGCCCAGGGCAAATGTTTGTTTTCCCAGGTAGGTGATGGCTTCGAGATCAATCTCTTGAGGTATGCCTATAATAGGTAGGCTTTGTGCTTTAAGTCCATCAGGGGTGTTTTGCATATACAGAAGATGCTGTCGTCTTTCTTGAATGGTCCATAAGTCCATGTTTTCATCGCTGGTTAATCCAGAGAGGCCGTCAGCGCGTTCATCGGAAAAATCATGGATGGTATACGATGGAATGCTTTTTGTAGCGCAGGCGCTTATGAGAAAAACAACACCTGCAATGCCAGCAAGCCCATGTCGAAGAAAAAAGCAGTTCATAGAGATGTCGTTGTTTAAGTTAAGAGGGTGTCAAACTTGTCTTGGTGTTCTCCGAGAGCGTCTTGCGCGGCACGTCGGTGTTCTTCCTCTTTATTTTTTTGTCCGTGCTTGGCGGCGGCCTTGACTGCATCCAAGCGAAAGAGGCCATTGTCCGGCGCTAATTTAACCGCTCTTTCCATGTCCTTATGGGCTTTCTCCCATTGTTCTTGTGCCATGTAGATGAGTGCGCGCAGGACCAGGGGTTGCGCTTGTCCATTGCCTCTTTTTAAGACCTTGTTGACGCGCTCAAGCGCTTCATCGTAGGCATTTCTTTCCAGAGCAATGGTGGCCAGTCCAATTTCAGCCGGATCGTGTTTGGGATTGAGGGCTAAGGCGTGTTTAAATATTTCTGCAGCATCTTCTAAAGCGCGGTCATCATGATGACAAAGCAGTGTGCGCGCCAGAGCGCTATGTCCGTCAGGCAAATTTGGTGCTTGGGCAATGGATTCTTCACTTAAACACAGTGCGTGCTCGAGAGCATTGCCAGGGTTCATACCAAGTTGTTCAAGGGCGGCCGGAAAATGTATCGACAATTGCACGAGTCCTTGCGCGAGTAAGGCGCGGGCCAAACCTTCAAGTTCGTCGCTGTCCATCAGAATGTTTCCCCGGCAGAATCGAGTTCAAGTTGGCTCAGAAGTTCAATGATGCGTTGACAGGCTTCAAGGGTGGCGTTTTCTGAATTCTCCTGCAGCAGGCCTTCAGCCTCCAGAAGAGATTTAAGCTGCTGCATCGCCTCGTTCATTTCGGGCAAAGCCGAGCCCACTTGCTCTAAAAGCTGCAGCCCTTGGCGTCGTGCAGAGCGATTTCGTCGTAATTTATAGCTGAAGGCCAGGGCGATGGCGGTTTGTGCAGCAGAGAGACGATCGCTCTTGGGACCTCTCAAAGCAGCCTTGAGTGTCCCCATTTCTTTTTCGAGGGCGTCAGATTTGGGCCCCCGATCGCTTTTTTCCGGAGAGATCTTAGCGTGTTCTGGGGTGTCGATGGGTTTGCCCTGCAGGGGAGGTGCTTTAAGTGATTCTGAGGGTTTGGGGGCCGTATGGTCTGCTTTTGCGGGTTCCGCACTCTCGCTTTGCGAGGTTGGATCAACACGTGAAATTTTAGGGTCCCAGCCGATGCTCATGGGCCTAGGCATAACCTTTTGCTTGGTTGTTGTCGACCCACAAACGTCTGAAGCTGCGCTAAACGCTTGACAAATCAAGACGGCTTACGTACTTAGCCGCCACGGTCAAGCCCATCGGGACCAATCGGCGTTCGCTCCGCATGCATGTCCCAATAGAGGCAAGATCCGTAAAGGAGTAACTCATGAAAGAGCGTAAATTAGGTTTATTAGGAAAAAAAGTCGGCATGACCCAAATTTTCACCGAAGATCGCAAGGCTTTGGGGGTCACGGTTGTGGAGCTTGGCCCATGTGTTGTGTTGAAAAAGGCGTCTGTGGATGCCAGTGGCAACAAGCATAATGCTTTAGAGCTGGGTTTTGATAAAAAACCAGAGCGCAAAGTAGATAAGGCAGAAGCAGGACATCTCAAAAAAGCCGGTGGCTTAGACAAGGCCAGCCGTTTTGTCCGCGAAATGCGTGTGAGTGCGCAAACGCTTGAAAAATACGACGTCGGGCAAGAGATTTCGTTGGCTGATTTGGAACTTAATCCAGGTGATTTGGTT
>JASMKV010000280.1 GCA_030749035.1 Myxococcota bacterium
GCGCGCCACCAACCTACCGCCCCATCGCCCGGCTTATATCAAGATCAGGCCAGTGCCTAACTCGCCAGACCGTCGCCCTCTACACAATCGATTTCCCAGCATTGAACCGACCCACAAAATAACATAGTCTGCACTTCTTAACCCTTTACAAAGGATAGTTCGATGGCAACTTACAAATGCGACAAATGTGGAATGTCGGTGAATGCAACCTGCGGTGCATGTGATGCGGCACTGGTCAACGACAGCTTACAAAAAGACGATGGCTCCAGCGTGCAAATCTCCAGATGCCCCAATGACCATGGTAAAATTAAGTCGCCCCTGTGTTGTGGCCAAGACATGAGCTGTAGCGTTTAAGTTTTTTATGCCAGCTCCGCCGGCTACACCAGTCTCTTAACGACATGCGTTCCAAAGCAGCCCTAA
Organism: Myxococcota bacterium; assembly: GCA_030749035.1. Classification (GTDB taxonomy): domain Bacteria; phylum Myxococcota; class XYA12-FULL-58-9; order XYA12-FULL-58-9; family JASMKV01; genus JASMKV01. The sequence continues at coordinate 421 of JASMKV010000280.1, forward strand.
GCACATTTTTTTTACTCGGCGTTCTGCATAGCGCCTGCACAGACAGCAAGTCGCCCTACAAAGACTCATTTCCTTGTATTGATGATTTGCACTTTGATGTACAAGTCACTGTGCTCACCACACATGCTAACGCGCCGACCGCTATTTCGTCCCATATCGATCCGGAGGATTCAGGTACAAGCTACAACGGTGCTCAGCTTCTTCAACGCGAGGTCGAAGTTCATCTACAGAACAATTTTCTCAGCGATGCAGGGACGCCGGTCTGTCGGGGCAGCGATTGTTTTGAATTCCATTTTAAAGCGGGCCGCTTTCGCAATGATATTCTCGACACCACATGCGAAAGCCTGCTTGAGCTTGGAGATCCAATCGACGAATCTTACCACAACAAAGATCTTGAGGACTATATTGATCTCAATGACGCCTTGGCCAATGCAGTAAAAGCCTGCAACGATGAAAGAGTTCGGGACCCACGGGCGATCAACTTGTATATTTATAACTCCTGCGCGTGGGATGAAACATCGGAAAGCGTGAACTGCGATGATAAAACAGGCCATGGTCGAAAAAACAAGGATGGTTCCATTTACAAACCCTACGCATTCATTGATGTATCCAGGCTCCAACACCAGCTCCAAGCGCCCGAAGAACACGAGATCGGTCATGCCCTGGGACTGCCACACAACTGCGATCCCAAGATTACAAGCGCGAGCGCTGAGAGCAATATTATGCAATCTGGATGTGGCCTTGCTGGACAATCTGGCGGTAAACGCAACCTCGGTTTTGGTTTCGTCAACCGCATTCTCGCCGATCCTGAAGCCGAGGACCCCGAAGACCGCTTCGAAAGCATGAACCAGGTTGATGAACTCGTGAAAACAGCCGAAGCGATTCAAGCATCCTGGTGTGATGCAGATGGCTCATGAGGAGACCAATCCGTTTGACGAAACTGTATGATAAGAGATATAGAAAAAGTATGTCCTGCAAACAAAACAAGACAATCCCATATTTGCTGCGCTCTTTTCTTTGTTTAACAATCTTAAGCATCGCAAGTGGTTGCGGCACCCTTCTGCATGGCCGTCATGCCAACATCAATGTCAAATCAACCCCCAGCGGTGCCAACGTTCGCACCGGCTATATCAAAAACTGCGAGACGCCCTGTATGGTCAAAGTCAAACGGGGAAAACCGGGCAGCATCACTGTGACGAAGGACGGTTATAAACCCTATGTTGTCCTCTTAAACAAAAAGTTTCAATTCTTTCGTACAATCGTTGGCAATTTGTTTTGGTTTTATCTCGGCTTCCCTGTTGATCTCATTTCTGGCGGTGCCTATGACATTAGCCCAACAAACATCAACGTGAAACTAAAGGCGGATACGGGCTCGAAAAAGTCTTCACCAAAATCCGTTTCAAAAAAACCAAAGAAAAAAGACTCTACAAAGCCCAGAGTCTCAGCCGAGAATCTGGCCGATCTGCAAGCGGTGAAGAAAATTGCCGTGCCCCTCTTAAGCGTTTCACAACTTGATGAGAGTATGTCGGAGCTGCTGACCGAAATCATTACCGCGGAAATCGCCCAAATGGGCCATTATACGGTCATCTCCCAATCGGACATCAACGCCATGTTGGGCTTCGACCGACAAAAAGAGCTTATGGGCTGCGACGATGTGGCCTGTACTGCCGAACTTGGCGGCGCTTTGGGTGTCGATGCGATTCTTGCGGGGAATGTCGGCGTGCTGGGCACAACCTATGTGCTCTCCCTAAAACTGATCAACACCCAGGATGCGACCGTGCTGGCCAGAGGTTATGATAAAGTTAAAGGCGAACCGGACCAGCTTCTCGACATCATCAAAACGATTGTCCGTGAAATGCTTCAGCAAAAGAAATCACGCTCCTAATGCCCATCATCATGAAGAGGCGTCAAACCATATTTCATTCCGGTTTTTTTCTCTTGTCCGTGAGTCTCCTATTCACAAGTGGCTGCTTTAGAGCGAATACTTCCTGGGACCATGCACGCTGGTCTGACGATGGACAACACGTCAGCCGGGTGCAACATGTCTTCGAGTCCAAAAGCGGATTCAATACCGATACAGAGCGCAACTTTGAAACAGAAATTTGGCGCGGTCCCGCCTCTGATTTAGAAACCAGCGAACCCATCGGTGAAACCCTGTCAGGCAAGAGCGTCACCCTCTTTGATATGGGTTCGGCAGGTTATCTTATTTCAGGGCGTATTCTTCTGCCCGAAGACAGCAGTGATGACGAAGATGAAGGAACTTTATTTCAATTTCATCACATCACACTCGAGGGGACGGCAACTTTACTTGGACAAGCACAATCGGGTCATAATATTTTAGCTGGCGACGATGTATCGCTGCCACTGACTTTTATTCCTGGTCCCGATGGTAGCCAGATACTTCAAGTTGAAGCCACTGGCGCCACATCTATCGCCTTAACCATTCTTGATGCTGCAACGCTCGAAGAAAATGCCACTCGCCAGGAACTCGTTTTAGAAAACCCCAACAGACAAAATGACCCAAGCGTCTATATCGCCTGGACGATTGATGATGCGGTCATTATCGCAGATGCACACAAAAGCGAGAACCCACGCCATTGGCGCATGGCGGTCGGGTCGGCCCCCACAAGCGCCGAAAACCTTGCGTCCGAATGTTTTGACCCACCGACGAGCAGCTCTGATTTTAATGCCGACGGACTGCACATTCAATGCGATGACGAGGGTAGCGTCTTTACTGAAACCGACGCAGGCTTTAAGCAATTTGGTTGTGAGCACTAACGCCAAATACTCTCTTCGATTTTTTACTGCGTATTGTTTTTTTCGACAGACTAGGCTTTAATCTCTTATTTCATGCACGATTTCCTTAACAGGCTTGCTGCCTCCAGCACACATCTTTTCCAATCTGAAATTTTATATTGGGGTTCGCTTTTATTTTGGGGTTACGGGCTTTTCTATCTCGTCACACTCATCACACTTTATGGGGTGCATACATCTAAAGTCCGGCAACTTTGTTCATGGGCAGGGTTTTGCGCATACGCTTTCCCCAAACATATCTATCAACACGCCTCTTTTCGTGAAGACCTTTATCTCTTCGCTTTTCAAAGCACATTGCGTCTCTTATTTAAAACGCTCACCATAATTTCCACACTCATGCTCGCGCAAATTTGTGCCGAACAGATATCTGCGGGGCTTCAGAATGTTTTTGATTCAAAAGGCTTGGAGTGGGTGCCCGCTGAGAATCTGCGTTTTGTTTATTTCCTCGGCATTGTCCTGGCCGCTGATTTTGGAAACTTTCTGGGGCACTATTTGCTGCATCATGTGCCCTTTTTATGGGAGTTTCATAAAGTTCATCACAGCGCTGTGCATTTAACCCCCATCACCCAATTTCGTGCACATCCCGTTGAACCCCTTATTCGACATTTAGGGACAAGTCTTTGCATGGGCACCTTTATGGGCCTGGGCGCTTTTGTTTTTACACAAGTGCCCCAAGACTTTTTTATCGATACCGCCGTTTTCTTACTGGTCTATAATCTCACCGTGCACCTGCGACATTCGCATCTTTGGGTGTCCTTTGGGCCTATCCTAAGCTACATTTTCATTTCTCCGGCGCAGCATCAAATTCACCACAGCATTGAACCACGCCATCTGCATAAAAACATCGGTATTATGTTTTCCTTTTGGGATCTTCTTTTTGGCTGTCTTTATGTGCCGCAAGACAAAGAGGATTTCCGAATAGGTCTCACAAGCACTGACGAACACAAAGAACTCGAAGGTTTTTGGCATTTACTTTGGGTGCCCATTGTAAATGCATACAAGAGACTTAAGGTTTAAGAACAAAAGCATCGAGAAATAAAATTTAAACTGTGCTTTAAAATCCTACAACACCCAGCAGAGCTGAAAAAACAAACACTGTAAACAAATGCCTGCACATCCAGGACACACAAGCCCTGGTGGTGGTTCATCGGTCACGCATTCTCCGGCGCCAGTGCATGTGCCGGCAATCTCCGCATCCTGGCATAAATCAACGCTGATGGTTGTCGTACAACTCACGTCCTCTTGCGGCAGACACGTGCCTTCAACACAAGTGCCATACGGGCAGTCGCTGCTTGTGGTCACACAATCGACATCACTTAGAAGTTCCCGTTCACAACCCGTTTCGGGGTCACAATATTCCCGCGTACA
>JASMKV010000281.1 GCA_030749035.1 Myxococcota bacterium
CTGTCGCTCTGACAACTTTCGTACTCTTTACGACCAAAGATCACTACGCCCAGGACAGCACTTATCATCTCTATGCGGACTTTCACGATGCCAGTGGAATACGCTGGAAAACACGTATTCAGATCAACGGTATTGACGTCGGAAAAATTGTAAGTGTAAAGCATGTTAAAAACCCCAAAGGCCGTCTTATCGGCCGGGTCGAAATGCGCATCCTCAACGATTTTTCTATTTACGCCAATGCCTCTATCAGAAAAGCTGCAGAGTCACTTCTGGGCGACTTCAGGCTTGATTTGGATCCTGGTGATCCCAGCCAGCCAAAACTTGTGCCCGGAGGTATCATCACTCGAGTACAAAGCACCTCAGATATTGATGAAATTCAGGGGCGCCTTAAAGATGTCGTCGGCAATGTCGACGATATTACGGAAAACTTTTCAAAAGTTCTGGCTGGCCCCGAAGGCGAGGGCTCCCTTAAGGCTATTCTTGAACGGGTTGAAACATCTATGGAAGCCATCGAAAAAACCACAAGTGTTTTAGCCGGCACCCTTTCACGTAACGACCAAGCCGTCGATCGTATTGTTGATAATCTCGCTGATTTTTCACAAAGCATCGCACGCTCCGGTTCCCCTCACGGCAGCTTAACGCGACTGCTGGATCATATGGCCAACATTTCATCAAAACTTGAAAGCATCACCTTCAACGTGAACGACATGCTTGCCGCCGATGTGGGACATGCGGAACATGGCGCTCTACGCCAATCAATTGAAAACTTAAATGAGTCACTTATTCACTTAACCGGGATATCCAGAAAAATTAATACTGGGAGCGGCACGCTGGGGCAGCTCATCAACGACCCACGATTGGCAGAAAAAGTGGAAGAAACACTGGATGACGCCAGTGAGCTTATTGGTAGCCTTTCAAAGCTGCAAACAGAGGTCGAGTTGCGCTCGGAATATGGCGTCCCGTTTGACGATGAGAATGAAGAAATTCAGTCCGCCATCAAAAACACGATTGGTGTACGCATTATACCCAAACCCGACAAGTATTACTTGCTTGAAGCCATTGCCGATCCAAGAGGACGTGCAAGCAGAACAATCACCACAACGAGTCAAGACGGCAGTACAGGCAAAGTTGAAACCAGTGAAATTTCTTTTAACGAGTTAAAGTTTTCCGCGCAGTTTGCCAAGCGTTATGCTTTTTTAACATTGCGCTTTGGCATCATCGAAAACACGGGTGGCTTGGGCACAAATCTACATGCGTTCGAGGATAATCTTGAGCTGCGCTTAGATGTATTTGATTTTGATCGACGTGATCCTGATGACAATAAGTCCATCAAACCCAGATTTCGTGCAGCGGCCATGTTTGAACTTGCAACCCACCTCTATCTTCAAGGTGGATTGGATGATCCATTTAATCAAAATCTAAGAACTTGGTTTTTAGGCGGTGTGATTCGATTTAACGATCAAGATCTTAAGGCATTACTCTCGATCACACCCTCACTTTGAAGTGCAGAGCATAAGTTTTCATCCAGAAGTTCCCCCTGTATGGTCAAAGGTGTGGCCCTTTGCGCTTTGACCTGAACAATTTGCCCAATCAAGGATTCCGGCCCCTCTAAAGCGACAATCTCATCGCCCTGGGTGCGCCCACTTAAGCGTACAAAATCATCAGCAATCACATTTTTACGTGTTTCCCAACCCAAACGAACATCTGAATCTGGACTCGGGGAACCTTTAAGTTTGCTTTTGCCTTCAACCAAAACATCGAGTGTCTGGCCTAATCGACTTTCATTATTCAAAAGACTCATTCGTGCCTGTACGGCTAAAAGCTCTTGATTGCGCGCACGCTTAACCTGCTCGGGCACATTATCCTCATCGCGACGACCTGAAACGGTACCCGGCCTTGGTGAATATTTAAAAATAAAACAACTCTTATACTTTGCCTCTTCAAGCATGCGAACGGAGGCCTGATGATCTGCGTCACTTTCGTTGGGGTAGCCGACAATCATGTCACCTGCCAAACGAATATCCGGCATTCGTGAGCGCGCCCTGTCAAGCAACTCAAGATATTCTTCGACCGTATATCCACGATTCATGGCCTTAAGCATCGTGTTCGAACCGCTTTGCGCCGGGATATGCAAATAGCGACAAATGCGTGGGGCAGCGGCCATCACATCAAGCGCATCATCACCAAAATCCCTTGGGTACGATGTAATAAAACGTAAACGAGGTAAGTCTGGTACCTGCTCATGCAATAACCATAAAAGATCCGCAAAACTCGTTTGCCGACCACCATCCACATGCGCATAGTGATTCACCGTTTGGCCAAGCAGCGTGACTTCCATCACACCCATACCGACCAAGCGTTTGACTTCTTCTAAAATTACTTCGGGTGGACGATGCACTTCAGCACCCCGAGTGTAGGGCACCACGCAAAATGCACAAAACTTATTACAGCCTCTGGTGATCCGTACATAAGCTTGGGCTTTTGCCTCATAAGGAGAAAAAGCCCTCGACAGGTCAAGCGTTTCAACACCATCCATGGCTTTTTCAAGCGTGGCGCTGCGACGACTATTGGTTCCCGCTAAAGCATATTGCGCTTGGCGGTTTTGACGAATGTTGCTTAAAAGCATCGGCAATTGATCGAGCAATGAAGGACCACACACAATATCCACATGCGGCATACGTCGAACAATTTCTTTGCCTTCACGCTCAGCCATGCAGCCTAACACACCGACAATAGGATCTTTACCATGCTCTCGTCGTTCCTTGCCCAAGCGCCCTAAACGCGACCAGACTTTGTGCTCAGAAAGCTCACGAACCGAACAGGTGTTGAGCAAAACCACATCTGCTTGATCAGAATCATCAACAAACTTATAGCCCTGACTTTCAAGCTGCCCCTGTACCAATTCCGAATCAAGCACATTCATCTGACAGCCATAGGTCTCCACAAAAACTTTATCTGCAGGCTTCGGCATCATTGTTTGGTCTTTCGAGCTCATGGCCTGAGCCCTTATCAGGCGCATAAAGACTTCGTAAAGTCCTAAAAGTAAATATCGAGGATCCCTTTTTACCTCATAACTCCCTATAATATTCAATATTTTTGCTCGAATGGTTGACCCTGAGTGCAGGCCTCTCTTAAGCTCTAGCCTGAAATATTATGGCTGAAAAATTTGGACGATATTCACTGATAGACAAAATCGGTATCGGCGGTATGGCTGAGGTCTTTTTGGCCAGACATACTGGTGTCGAAGGCTTTGAAAAAGAAATCGTGATCAAGCGCATTCGCTCGCACTTGAGTGAATCACCTGAATTTGTGAATATGTTTCTTGGCGAAGCCAAACTCGCTGCCCAGCTCAATCACCCCAGCATTGTTCAAATCTATGACCTTGGAAAGATTAAGGATTCTTTCTTTATCGCCATGGAGTATATCCCCGGCCGGGACATGTCTGCGGTCATTCCCAAAAGTAAATTAACCGGTATCCCTTTTCCCTTAGAATACGCTTTTAAAATTGCGGGTCATGTCTGTGAAGCACTCTACTATGCGCACACCAAAGCCGACCAAATGGGTGTGCCACTAAATATTGTCCATCGGGATGTCTCACCGGAAAATATCCGTGTGGCCTGGACCGGCACAGTTAAAATACTTGATTTTGGCATTGCCAAGGCGGCCACTCAAATTCACGAAACCAAAGCGGGACAAATTAAAGGTAAAGTAAGCTGTATGTCTCCAGAGCAAGTTCTGGGCAAAACTGTTGATCGACGATCGGATATATTTTCCCTCGGTATTGTTCTTTACGAATGGATTTCCGGCTTTAAGCTCTTTTCTGGCGATAACGATCTTGCCATCATGAATAATATTATTGAGGGCAAAATTTATCCCCCAAGTTATTTTCGCGATAATATTCCAGCTGAAGCCGAAACCATTCTGATGAAAGCTCTCGAGAAAAACCCAAAAGATCGATATCAGTCTGCGGCCGATATGCAGCTGGATATCGACACTTTTCTCGCAGAACATGAGTTCATGCCATCAAATATCCACTTAAGTAATTTTATGAAGCAGCTTTTTAAAGACGAGTTGGCTGCCGAACAAGCCAAACGTACCCAGCTTGGACAAGAGACCTCTGATCTTGGAGAGCTCTCCGTCAACATTGAAAACCCATTGCTTAAAAATCAGCAAGAGGAAGCCGATTCAAACCTTCTTAACGTCAACCCAAAACTTATTGAGGAAGAAAAAACAAAAGAGGGTCTGCTCTTGCACCTTGAAGGAGCAGAGATGCAAACGCTCGAAGCCTTGGCGCATTCACGCAATATGAGTATGGAAAATATTGCCGAAGATATTATTAGCCATTACTTAAAATATCGAGATTAAAATGCCTCAGCTCCGAGATGAGGTTCGCCGGCTCTCCTTAAGTGTATGACGCTCCAGAAGTCTTTCTACAGGGGCATAACTTTGTTGCTTCTCTCCGTTTTCTTTCACACTTAACCAATCGCAATAATCCAAAAGTAAATCCATAATTTTATCCCAAACCCCTGGATTTTCATGCAAAGGCTCAAGCACACCAACGATATTCCAAAATTCGTCACCGTAACGAATAAACGCATCGAGACCTTGCTCTAAAAGTTCGTTTTTGCGCTCATTAATACCTCCAAAAATATTCCGAGAGCGCAAATGGGTCCCATAAAACAACAAGATTAAAACCTTAAAGCCTCGGGCAAAAGGTGAGGCCCCCTCCAGCGAAACGATTTCCTGCAAAAAACTCTCAACCCGCTCAATATCTGAAGAAGTCTCTAGCCTAAAGCCAGCATTGGGATCCGTAAACGGTATGCTTGGATCGCACCCCAAGAACCTATTTAAAGCATGCTGTAATCTGTAATTGCTGTCTTTTTGCTCTTTGTCTAAATTTCCATGCAATCGGTCATCGAAAAAATCAGCATCACTAAGCAGAGGCAAAAAACCAACCTTTAATGCCACGGGCTCTAAAGATTCGGCGGGCAATCGAGGATCCCAATGGATAAGATGTGCGCTCACCAGGCTCCAAATCTCATTTAAATATGCGTCATCAGCAATCAGATTTTTGACCAAAACCTTATTGGCCGCCAAGTCCCGCATCGTACCCGCCAAGTAAGCAAATTCCCGCCGAGCGCGCTCGTTTTTACGCCTCGCCAAATCGTAACAGAGGATACAGGATGCCAACTGCGCTTCCTGCGAAGAACGGCGACGCAACTCGTCTAAATACAACCACAATCTTTGATCTGAGGTATGTAAGCCGTAGCAAATTTGCAAGATTTCATGGGGGCTAAGCGCAAGCACTGCGCCACGCCAAGCTTCCAAAGCCTCTGCCTGTACGCCTGCACTCTCTTGTGAATTTCTTGGCATCTGCGCCCATCCAATCATGCCATTCTTCAAGGTACAATATTTGATTTCAGACACAAGCGTACACGGGACGGTAAACCCTTTAAAAATAGAGCGAAATTCATCAATAAAAAATGTCAAACATTTGCATGTTCCTGAAAATACGATAGAAAGTAAGATCGGAGGGGTAAAATAGTATGGCGCGCGAAAAGCTATGCGTGGGTATAGATATCGGAGCAAGCTCCATTAAGCTGTGCCAGCTCAAGAGCACGAAGGACGAGATAAGCCTGGAGCATTTTGGTCTCGTGCCTTTACCCAATGAAACCATTGTCGACGGGGCGCTGATGAACGCCCCCCGCGTCGTGGAAGCGGTTCAAGAGCTTATCGCTTCGCATAAGGTGCGCACCAAACAGGTTGCTTTATCCGTTTCAGGCCATTCGGTCATTATTAAGAAGATACCACTGCCACAAATGACCCCCGAAGAACTTCGAGAATCGATTCAATGGGAAGCAGAGCAATATATTCCTTTTGATATACAAGATGTATTCTTAGACGTACAAATTGTGAATCCTGAGGCGACACAGCAAGGGCAGATGGAAGTTGTTCTTGTGGCCGCCAAAAAAGACATGATCAATGAATATATGGCCGTGCTGCATGAGGCAGGCCTTGAACCGGTGATCTGTGATGTCGATGCTTTCGCCATGGAAACCATGTTTGAAAAAAATTACGATAATCCGCCAGAGTCCACAATAGCCTTAATTAACTTAGGTGCCACCAAAACCACGCTCAATATTATTTCTAAAGGCATAAGCTGCTTTACCAGAGATCTTAATATCGGCGGTAATGCCTTTACAGAAGAAATTCAGCGGCAAGCCAGTGTAGGCTTTGATGAGGCTGAAGATCTAAAACTCTCCTATGACGGAGAAAACACAAATGATGCTGCCGAAGCAGCGATAGAACTTGTTTCCGACAGTTATACCAATGAAATTCTTCGTTCGATTGATTTTTATTCGGCGACAAGTGCCGATGGCGCGCCGACAAAAATTTATCTGGGTGGCGGTTCCGCCAGGTTGCCGCGCTTAGTTCAAGCGATTGCCGCAGGAACAGGCGTAGAAACTGAAGTGATTAATCCCTTTAGAAAAATTACAACAAACCCTGAAGATCAGGAATATTTAACAAACGCCGCGCCGACCGCATCAGTTGTTGTCGGCTTGGCGCTTAGATACCTGGGGGATAACTAATGCCCCGTATCAATTTATTACCTGTTCAAAAAAGTAAAACCCAAAACAATCTGAAGATAGAATTTATTTTATTTGCAGTACTCATACTTGGTACAATTGTGGGTATTGTCCTATGGGGCAACTCTGTGGAAACGAAGCTTGCCGCTGTCGAAGCAGATATCTTTGCCTTAAGTGATGAGATTAATGAAATTAAAGCCTCCGCTGCAAAAATTGAGGAATTCAAAAAACAATCTCAGACCTTAGAAAAAAAACTTCTGGTCATTCAGCAGTTAAGCGAGGAAAAGACTGGGCCTGCACGTATGCTTAATACCATCGTCAACATCTTTAATCGCGAAGAAAAACTATGGCTCATGAGCCTCGAAGAGAAGAGCGGGCAAATCAGCTTATCGGGCGGCGCCATGTCGCATGAAAATATTTCCGACTTTCACATCACCCTCAAAAGGCATTCCGAGCTCTTTGAAAATGTGAAATTGGCCAAAGTCACAACAACAAAATCCGAAAGTGCAAACTATTTTCTTTGGGAGATTAACTGTAAAGCAAAATATATGGTGCCAAACTAGATGGAACGGTTTTTTGACATATATCTAAGCATCAATGCAAAGCAGCGCCTCCTTATTTTAGTCACGCTACTTGCTGCGGTTGTTGCCGGCTATTATTATTTTATACATCAAGGCAAACAAGAAACGCTGAGCAAGAAAGAAAATGAATACAGAGAAATAGAGGCGCAGCGCGAAGCAAAACAAAGTTATTTAAACAATCTGACCAAATATGAAGCGAGACATAAAAAGCTGCGTGAAGATCTTGAAATTGCTCGCTCACTTCTGCCGGACGACCCAGACGTGCCACAACTGCTCGCAAAACTCGGCAACGAGGGAAGGCGCGCTGGACTTCTTATCCAAACATTTGAGCCAAAATCAGAATCTCAAAAACAATTTTTTCAGGAGATTAGCTTCGGCATGTCTGTAGAAGGCTCATATCATGAAATTTCAAATTTTATTGACTCAGTGGGGCAACTGGATCGCATTGTGACTGTAAACAATTTATCCATGACCACGCCCACACTTAGAAATCAAAAAATAGTACTGACAAGCAGCTTTGACATTAAAACCTACAGCTACAAACAATAACCATTTATAAAAAGCACTAAAAGTGAAACAAAGACACAAACATTCAAATATAGCCAAGCGCCTTAGAAAAACAGGATGTGTCTTTTTTGTCGCCAGTATGGGGTTTTCATGCAGCGACATCGAGCCGGTTAAAAAAGAGGAAGAAAAAAAAGAAGAAACCTCGCCAGAAAGTCAAAAAAAACCGCAGGCATTACGAGAGACACAACAAAAAACCCAGAAACACTATATTGGCATTGGTAAACGAGATCCTTTTCGCTCTTATTTAACGAGCTTAAATCAAGATAATGATAAAACAGATGAGAATCGCAGCGGTCGAATCAAAGCCGCCACCGAGCAGTTTCGCCTTGAGCAATACCGGCTCACTGCTTTGATCACGGGTACCAGTCGTCCACATGCCATGGTTGAGGACCCAAGTGGCTCGGGGCATATTCTTCGCATTGGCTCGAGGCTGGGAAAAAATGGCGGACGCGTGACCCGCATCACAGGACAGGGTGTCACCGTAACCCTGGAAACAAGTGCGTCTGGCAATAAAAAAGTGCGCGTCAAGAAGACTTTGACTCTGCCCAAGGCTGATTTTGACCTTGTTGGGCAAAATAATAAAAAAGTACGTACAAATAAGACTTTAACCCCACCAAAAGCAGGTTTGGACCTTGTTGGACAAAATAATAAATAGTACAAGCATTTTGCAAATAAATTTTACCCAAAACGTTAAAACAAAAAGTATGAAGATAGACAGAACAACACATAGAAGATTTATTTTAGCTGCGCTCTGCCTCGTTA
>JASMKV010000282.1 GCA_030749035.1 Myxococcota bacterium
CACGAAGTGTGCGAGGCGTTGTGAGACTGTCCTAAAGGCGCCATAAAGGCGCGTTGAGGATTAGTCGATACAGCCGTGCGAACCGTTGCAAGACTTGCTGCGAAGGCGCGATAGCGATAGTTCGCAGCTTAGTCGCGCAGGTGAGTGGCCGCAGCTTAGTCGAGTAGGCGAGTGGCCGAAAACCGACATCCGACATCCGAAAACCGACATCCGAAAACCGACATCCGATAACCGATTTCCGAAAACCGATGACCGATACCCACCTTTCCACCTCTCCCCCTACCCCAATTTTCTGCCTTTTACCTGTCGATTAGGCTCGACAAAGGGCCCACAAAAATTATACAATTGACCCTCGGCACCCCCCTTATCCCGTGATAGATTGAACAGGCTTTGCTAGACAAAAATGTCTGCGAGGCGCTCTTATGATAGGGGGAAATCATGGCATCAATTGGAAAATCGGGTAAGACTTCGTTATTTGCGCTTATTGTGCTCGCGGGAATTATTTCATTTCTCACCTTTGGAACGCCCGAAGGCGGCTGTGGCGGAGAGTTGGTTATTGAAGATGCCGCTTTCTCTGAGAGTGACGATGCTCTGACAGGAATCGAAAACGGAAACGGAAACGAAATAACAATAGTAAGTAATGCGCAAGCAACAAAACTGCAGGACAAAATCGTGCTTGTCTTTGAGAAAGAGTCGACAGTTTTTGGGGAAATAACAAGCGCGTTGCAAAGTCCAGAGAAGAGCGTTGCCTTCAGTGCCTTGAGCGCACTCAGTACAACTCAAAAGGCCGCCCTCGGCAACCTGAAGGTTCGAGCTCGTGGCCCCTCCGGCCTTACCCTTGTCGACTTATCCGCGGATTTGAGCCCTGAAGAGGTTGATGCACTCGTAACCACTGCAAGTGCTGTTAACAGCGTAAAAAGAGCTTACTCAATAGTGAAGGAACTGAAAAAAGGAGCGGATGATATTCCCCAGAACCCTGAGCCTTTGCAGCCACACCTCTGGCATTTGAATAATTCAGGAAACCCCGATGATGAACAAAATTTACACTACGGCTGCACGGTCGATGATACCACCGGCGATGAAACCTGTGCGCCCGGAATTCCATGCGGCGGTTCAAACCATCTTAAGTCCGGCAGCAATGCCGGCGAGCCCGGGGTCGCAGGCGCGGGCATCAATTGGGATGATACGGACATCAATGATGCAGCTGAAAATCAACCGATTCTGGCATTTGTTGATACGGGGATTGATTTATCCCACCCCGACTTTGCCGGCGAGGTTTGTCTTTTACTGCCCCTTGATGCGAACGGTAATGAAATTCCGACCGCAACGTATCTCAATCGGGATGCCAATGGCGATGTAATCCCTCTGTGCTCAGAAAGCCCACGCCGGGTGATGGGGTACGATGCCGCCGAAGGGCATTATGACAGGATCGACGTTATAGATGACGACTCTTATTCTAGCATGGTGGGTTATCCGGAGAAAAAGAGGGGCAGTGAGGTGAATGAATATCACGGTCATGGAGGAAAAATTTCAGGCTATATGGCTGCCGCCCGGAATGCTGCGGGCACCCTTGGGGTTTGTCCAAATTGCAAAGTTTTAGGTATGAAAACCTTAAGTGGTGGCGGCAATGCGGGTCTTCCTCTGACCACGGACAATATTGAAGACGCGTTCGCACGGCTTCTGGCCTATAAAGAAAATCATCCCGAGGCGAATATCATACTTTCGATGAGCCTGGTGCATACCGGTGGTCCAAGTGGGGCCACGGCCTGCAACAGCAGCGGTGGGTGTAACGGCGGCTATCGATGTGTGAATGTCAGCGATGGTACCCGCTGCATTCCCGCCTATTGGTACGACAACATGCAGGACATTTTGGACGCAGGCATTCTGGTTCTGGCTGCCGCAGGCAATTATGGTAACTATTGCACCCCTGATGACTCTACGTGCGATCCTGATGTTCAGGGTACCTGTCCGGGCACCTGTAACTACTTTAATGGTCATACCTATGGTAACACCTGTGAAGGCGGCCCTATGGACGGTAATATGTGCAGCAGGTCCTACATGTGTCCGGGCGGCACATGTGTTCCCAATGGTACGGAGACATGTACGCTCACCCCAACTGGTGATGACTGCACATACGGAAAATGGCAGCATGTAACCTATCCCGCCGCCGATCCTCGTGTGCTGGCGGTCGGCGCAAGCTCCATCGCAAATAAGCCAGTTAAATTCACGTCCGGCGATTGGGGAGCTCGCACCATTGATGTTTGGGCTCCTGGAGAGAGCGTGGTCTCCATTCGCCCACGCGACAACAACGACGGCACAGTGCTCTTAAGTGGACACAACGACAACGCAAATGTGACTCATGCCTGGTGTTCCACCCCGGGGAACCCTTGCTCGGACAGCCAATGTCGACATATCTACCTCAGCAACGGCGGGTACTCTTGCTATATGCCCAGCGGTAGTGGTAACGGCTATAGTGACTGCTATCTCATGACCGAGTGTAAGTGCTATCAGGACGTACCCGGTTCGAGCGGCGGCCATTGTTATGGAAAGCATCCGGATATGGTCAGCACCCATTATTCCTCAGTCGACTTCACGCATGGTACGCCCGAGGAAGGTAAACTCATCGATGCCTATGGCGATGGTGTCCATCTGCTGAATGAAGATGGCAGCCACAGCTATTTTGGTGATGGTGAGTACAGCGTTGGTAACGGCACGAGTTATGCTTCGCCAATCGCCGCCGGCGTGGCGGGACTCATTTGGGCAAAGAGACCAGATTGGAATGCAGACCAGGTCAAAGCGCATCTGCTGGACACAGGACATGACTTCGCCGACGTCAGTGGTGACGATAGCGCCCGGGGTAAACTCCCGGATGTCGCTGCCGCTCTGGCCGCACTGTCTGATGATGATGAGGGTGATGATGATGATGATGATGGGTCTGAGTGCGAACCTGCCGGTGATATCACCGGGGATGGGGCAGTGAATGTTCTCGATATCGTTGCTCTGGTCAGTTTTGTTCTGGGACCATCGGGAGAAGACGCACCGGCTTGCGGAGATATGACTAACGATGGCGTAATCAATGTTCTCGACATCGTCGCCATCGTCAATTTGATTATGGAGTAGGTGTGCGAGCCGTTGTGAGACTGGTTGAGGTGCGAACCGTAAGTGAGACTTAAGTTTTTTGCGGGTGAAGGAGCAAAAAACTTGTAGTCGAATAGGTAAGTGGCCGCAAGGGCACGCCGAAAGCTAGTCGATACAAGGCGAGTGGCCGATAACCGATATCCGATAGCCGAAGTCCGATAACCGACACCCACCTTTCCCCACTCTCCCTACCCCCAATTTCCCACCTTTTTTCCCACAATTAGGCTCGACAAAGGCCGGCACAAAATTGTATAATAAGGGCTCGGCGACCCCCTTATCCCGTGATAGATTAAAGCAGCTTTGCAGGCCGAAGTGCCTGTGGGACATGTTTGTGATTGGGGGACCCCATGCCTTTTAGGAAAAATAAATCTTCGAAAAAACCTCTTCTTGGTGTTCTGGTGCTTGCTATGTTGGGTACCTTTCTGACCTTTGGAACGCCGGATGGGGGTTGTGGGGCTGAGTTCTCCGATGTGGAGTTGGCCACATCCTACGAAAACCAAGCGCAAGCCTTAGAGTGCTATGAAGCGCAAACCGGCAAGTACAGCTGTGATTTTTATCCACATGCCCCCCTTGGTGCTTTGGCGGTGCAGACCAGCATCCATTTCCACCCTGCCCTTAAATTCAAAACCATGCGCTGCGATACAGAAGAAGCCTGCACAAAAATTGCCGGCAGCCATGATGTCTCGATGCATGCCACGAATACCCAAGTTAATTTTGTCGTCTTTTCCCTGAACAACGATGTACTGCCCAACGATTTAAGCTTTCA
>JASMKV010000283.1 GCA_030749035.1 Myxococcota bacterium
GAAAAAGATATGTGACAATTGGTGTTTTAAGCCTGCTTGTCATTCTGGCCTGGGTTAATCGAGGCATCGGTTACTCCCATTATAAGTTAGCAAATCAATACATGGCAGAAGGCAAAAGTGAATTGGCCGCTACCCATTACCAATTAGCCAAACGCCTCTTTCACCCGAAAAATGAATATTTAGATGGGCGGCGTGGAATGATGCTCTTGCGCTCTGGCCAATTCAAATTATGTGTTTCCGAACTCTGGCCGACATTTGCCACAGGCAAAAGTATATCCAGACATTCTCATATCGCCCTCTGGGAATGCCTTATCGAAGAAAAGCGCTATGAAGACGCCAGTAAGGTTGTAAGACAGGCCATGGGCAAGTACGAAAATATGACCTCCCGATGCGCCGGTGTATTGGCACTGCTCGAGCGCAAGATGCAAGAAACCAGCGGCAGCCGTCTGAAATTCAAATTTTCATTTGATGCAGACAAGCTCGACTCTGGCAATTATCTTCTGGCTGGAAATTGGACTCCAAATGGCAAAGCATCCGAAGTGCTTGGCTGGAATCCGACCCCCATGCACTACGATGAAACCTCTGGCTCTTGGCAACTCAGTGTCGACTTAGAATCCAAAGAGCGACTCCCATATATTGCCATGGTTTTTGCGCCCGATGACAATAATCTAGATAAGGCTCTTGCCATGAGTCAGTTCTGGCCCGAGCAGAACGCTCAAGGCACACAAGATGTCAAAGTACAAAAACTGAATTTCTTTGCCTCCAGCGAAGCGACCTTTAAACGACAAAGTTCGTCAGACAATCGAAGTCGAACATTCGTGATCTGGCCGGACGCCGGTTCCTGGTTTTTGATTCGTCAGTATATGCATAGAGGACTTCTGCCCAACATACGCAAACTTATTGAAAACGGCGTTCGAGGCGAAATGGTTTCCACCCATCCGCCCTATACGTCCACCGCCTATATGCGCATGGTGTACCTCGACTCAGCCAAAACGATGCAGCAAGAGCAATCGGTCATCCATACGTTGATGTTGCAACTCAAAGGCATACCTTTTCTAGACAAGATATTCCCCGACAACTTGGTCGTTGACCAAAGCAGGGACGACTCCCTTTTCCATATCCTCCGAAAAAATAAGCTCAAGGCCATCAACCTGGTCTTTAATGACAAATATATTTTCACACCTGATGACGGCAAAAGCAACGATGGCACCAGCATTGAGCAAGGCCTCAAGGACGTCTCCAAAAATGCCGTGGAGTTCAATGATGAACGCAGAGATAAGATCATTCAAGAGATGCTAGGGCTTAACCTCGAAAGTACACGGGCGGTGAATATGCTTGAGGAAACATCTTTTCTCCTCAGTATACAAAACACTCAAGACAAAGCCGAAATAGGCAAAAGTATATGGACAAATGAAGAACCTGATTTTTTACTGCTTCGCTTTCCCGCCGTAGATATATTGTCCCACAAGTTTTTTAAAGATACGGAAACAGATCCCGAATACAATCTACTTTTGGAAACATACCTGCATCTTGACCGTGTGGTCGGCCAACTTGCTGCCCTCACCGACACGAATGACAATATCATTTTTGCTTCGGACCATGGCATTGAAGGAACCCTCAAGCACCATCCTGCCTGCTTGCTTGTCGTGACTGGCCCTGGCGCCGCAGCAAACACCACTTTTGACACGATGCCTATTTCACACTTTCCTGTGGTGATACTCTCCCAATTTGCAATTAAAGACGGCTCTGAGCGCTTAAGTGCCAACAACCTTAAGCAACTTTATGGTGATGCCCAACCTCGTCAAACGACACAACATGCGCAGTCTCAATAAAACGACATCGGTAAAAATCGGTTTTGCCCTGCTTGCCCTAACGACACTTTACTACCGGTGCTACTCCACCTGGGCACACTTTAACTCAAAGTTTGCCAGTCTCGATGGAGGCTACTATCTGGATGTGACGCAAAATATATTAGCAGGCTTGGGCATCTATACAGATATTTCACCTTTTCACCAAGGCCTCCCTTTTCTCCCCTATCCTTCAACCATTTATCCCGTATGGCCATTGTGCATGGCATTTTTTGGATTAATCTTTCCAGCGTGGACTGTCGCCTTCATTCTGCCGATGTTCCTCTATTTTCTCGTGCTCTATGCAGCCTATGTCGCAGGCCGTCACATCCACCCCGGCAAGCTATGCACTTTAGGAACAGTCTCAATCCATGGCGGCCATCTCCTCATGCTATGCTTTGCCCTGCAAAGAGGCTTCTTTATCGCCACATCACGACCATACACAGAAGGCCTAACCTATGCCTTGGTGTTGGCTACAATCGTTGTCATAAAACGATATTTCGCAAAGCCGACATTTCCCGCAGGAATACTTCTTGGTGCTCTTTCCTGCATCATATTCTTAACCCGGACCCAGCTATTGGTTTTCACAATTGCCCTTGTAGGCACAACGCTGCTTGCCACTCTAAGCAATCGCAGAAAACATGGACTCGGTTTTGTTGGCATCTTTTTAGGGTTTTCACTGTGTTTTTCACCTCAATGGTATTGGTTAAGCACCTTTGTTTCTACGGACATCTTTTGGCAATTCTTCCGCTTCGATGCTTACCAAGCCACGCCCTATCTCCCCATCATGGCGGAAGACTTCCCGACAGATGGGACTTTAGGTTTTATTCTCGATCGGCTCTACGGATTTCTGGTGGCCTTTTTGCCTCTCAATAAATTCGGCTATCATCGCGTCTTCTTTACACTACAGTTTTTTGTCCCGCTTTTCCTGGCCTTCGGATTGCCACGTATTGTGACAACTCATTTTACATCTTTGCGCCAGCTAGGGGTCCGGGATTTTATTGCCTCCTTAAACTTCTTTACTGTCTTCATCTGGGCGTTCGCCATTGGTGGTCTTTTATCATTACATGTGATCCACTTGGACAACCCGACCCACGAGTGGTTCTTTGGCACCAGGCACGCACTCATTGCTGTTTTTCTCTTTTTCCTCTCTTGCTGCCAATATCTTTCCCTCGGGCTATGGCACAAAAGAGTGGGCGCCCTTCTGCTCCTTATCTTTGTCGGCTATGGGTTTTCTGAAATGAACACGGTGAGTCGCAGAGCCCACAAGCAGGTCGACAATCTCCCTGGACAACCCTACCCGCTCATTGACTGGATCAATGCACATACAGATGCAAACAACTACCGAATATTTGCCATGCCCAGCAATTGGGGAAAACGGCTGGCCATTTTTACTCCGCATGCGGGATACCGAGATATCAGGCGGCACGACAACCTCAATGTATTAAAAACGATGACAACTCAGCTGCGCACCGACTATGTTGTCATCTACCAAAAATGGGAACAACTTGACGAGCTCGCTCCATTCTTTGAGAGCAAGGCTATTCCCGGCTTGAAACTCGTTCATCAACTCGAAGACTTTGATATTTACAGAGTAGACAAGCCATTCAATTAGTCGCGCTTGAAGGATACGGCATTGGCATCTTCATCAAAGACAAGCAAATAGGGGTTTCCCACCTTCTGCACACGCAAAGGCCTCGCCGGATCCCGACCCTCCTGCAATGCCAGAGCCTCAAGAATTCGCCAACCCACAGCCAGATAAAGGCAAGGCGTCCACACACCGAGGTCGGGCACCTGCCAATCCGTATTATCTACGCCGACACTGCGAAACATCACGCCAGGAATCTTGGCGACCCGCTCACGTAAAAGCTCTTCATCGGCAGCCCTTATGCCACATGTGATGATCAAATCATCCATGGTCAAGATTTCTTCTATGCCGTGTAAAACCAAAGAGCCTTCCGCCTCATGCCCCGTCACCCCTGTCACCTCCATGGTTTTCAAAGCCAGTTCCGATGCGACTCCACACTCATTATCGACCCACCAAATCCTTTGCGCTCTTCGGTACGCCGCCATGAAATCTCTCGTCAAGGAGGCTTGTAAAATCTCGTCAAATGCGTGGTTTAATGCGCTGAAAGGTATCGACTCACCTAAAACATCGGCCAATGCATGCGCTAAGGTCAACGTCTGCGCGATAACACTTTTTGTTGCCGGCACAGCTTTTTCAGGTTGCGTGAGGATAATCTTATGGTTGGAGACCATGCTGGCCAAAGGACTGCCTTCGCAGCCAATCAAGGCCAAAGCAGAATCGTGCCCCTGACAATGTTGTGCTAATTCTAAAACCTCTTTGGTGGCACCTGAATTGGAACAAAAACAAAGCTGATAGTCCTCTAAAGGCAGCGTTGCCGCTTCCCTGCCGCCAACATCAGCAATCAAACCCGCATGTCCCCAATGCCTGGCCAGATAACGCAAGAAGCGACCGGGAAAAAGGCGACTCGAGCCCTCGCCAATGAGCAACAAAGGACGGCGTTTCGCCTGCGCCAAAACCTCCCGTAAAGGCGCCCATGAGTGCGCTGGCCAAGCCTCTATCAACGCCACAACCTCACGATAATCACATGCAAAATCATTGGCAGCTTCGCCTGAAACCTCAAACGAATGTTCAGACTCGACAAAAAGGTCTTCGTACATCGACGGACGATAAGGCTGCCACGTTTTCTCCAGAAAATATTCCTGCGCACCATCCGCATCCAATCGGGCAACCATCTCTTCAATCACATCCTGACTTGCAAAACACCGCAAAGCCTCTTGTTTACACTTAAAGGACTCGGCATCACCTAAAACCTGCCGATCTGGAGGCTCTGGGAAAGCAGAATAAACCGCATAATCAAAACGCTTGGGCAGTGCGATAGGCTTTCCTAAGTCCAACCAAATCCGGCTGCTCGCCCAGCAACATGCCATCTCGAGCTCACGACTTGTCACACGATGGTCTGGGTGCAAATCGTTTTCCGTTGGCGCAAACACACAACCTGGTTTGATGCGGCGCAAAAGCTGCGTGAATGCGCGCCCCAAAGTCGGCTTATCCGAATCACAACCGCTAAAATGCGTAAGCTGACCATCGGGGAAACCCATAAAATGCATATGGGTTTCTCGCAGCCCAATCTTTTTCAAGGCTTGGCGACATTCATCTTGCCGTGTCGCAACAATGCTCTGCTTTTGACTCGGTTCAACGTATCCCATCCGCCCGTCACTCACCACAACCGCATGGACCTCAATATTCTGCGCATGTGCGGCCAGCAATGTCAGCCCCATGCCCAGAATTAAATCGTCATCGTGGGGTGAAACAACCAACCAGGGTCCCTTGGCGAAAGCCGCGTCCAAAGTCGCATGCTTGCGCAACGCACCGTCAGGCAAAAGCGCTTTGCAAGAGGACATTTCTGAGATTTTGGCCATCCCACTATTTTCCTCCTCGAAACCTCTTTGAGCAAGCCTTATCTGCGAATATTATGGACTGCTGACACAGACAGAAAAGAGAGGATATCTATTTATAATCAGTGACTTAGGCTGCGATCCTCCTCCGGCATGAAAGTGCGCAACTTGCGCCTCAGCAAGCCGATAAACAAATAAACCCAGCAGCGAAACTCTCCCCTACCGGTTTTGCGCATATTTTATGCGGAGGCCATTATGCTTTGGAGAGTCGTCAAAACAACTCCATTTAACTGTCTTATCATTGCACTCTATGTGCTGCTTATCACCTCGTGCGGCAGCGAAGTGCTCAAACCCACACGGATTCACGCCCAAAAGCAGGGATTTACTCCGACAGATCCGGATATCCAGATCACTCTGGGAACATCCCAAGGCGATACATTTTTTAGCCCAGTCCTGGAAAAAGAACCCGAAAGGCTCGATTACGAAAGTGGTGACCTTGATGCGATGCAGGGACTTGCCGATGCCAATGCGAGTTACAGCAACAACGAGGATACTGAGAGCGAAGATTCTGCAGAGGAAACCAGCCAGGAAGATGACGCACAGGAGACTGCCACAACATATCCCGAAGTCAGCCACGAGAGCGAACGCGAACCGTC
Organism: Myxococcota bacterium; assembly: GCA_030749035.1. GTDB lineage: Bacteria > Myxococcota > XYA12-FULL-58-9 > XYA12-FULL-58-9 > JASMKV01 > JASMKV01. Next base: position 5,927 of record JASMKV010000283.1, read on the forward strand.
TGTGGAGAGCACATCTCTGGATGAAACAGACGCAGACACACCTGCGGACAACCCAAGTGCCACCAGAGAGCCAATGTCTGACAACGAGGATATCGAAGACACGTCGACAGCGACTTCCTGGGACATCCTGAACAACCCTCCTTCCTGCAGCGACGAAGATTGGTTCGCAAAGTATTTGCACTACCGTCTGCGCCTGCGTGGTGATCAAAGCAAGAACTTGCCTGGCTTTATTTCCGTTGGTGACGGTGCCGGGCAAAGTTTGCCGCCTAATTTTCGTGATCCCTACGCTGAATGTGCCAGCGATTGGAACATCAATCATAATGGCTGCTTTAGACCCGAAGACAACGATGCACAGGGTAAATTTAAGTACGGGGATACGAGCCTGCATCTGGGCTACTATATCGCCATGCTGGCCACGGAATACAAAAGCTTCACCATACACGACATCGATACAACGCAAACCCTCAGCGATCTCTATTACGCTCTTGAAGCCTTCAATCGTCTCGATCGTAAAGCAGAGGAGGTTTATGGCCTCGAAGGTGTCGAGGACGGTTTTTTTCTTCGTGACGATGTCCCTGGTGACTTCGCAACTTTAGAAGATGGCAGCTTTCGATTTCCCCACGAAGATCCCAACTATAACGGTTATGCCTGCATTGAGTCTGCCTATTCCTGCGGCACGCCGCACATCGACGACGGAAACTTCGTTTCCCAGGACCAAATGCTGGGCATGATGTTTGGTTTAAGTTTTGTAAAGAAATTTATTCCTGACGACATCATTGTTGAAGGTGTTGGTCTTCAGCACGAAGCCAAAGCGATTGCCCACCGCATGCTCACCCACCTTTTGGACAACAACTGGAAAATCACCGACCCAAATGGTGACCATCCACCAGCCAAATGGGGCGGCAATGCCAAAGGCTCATCCTTTTTTCTTGCCGAAGCAGCCAACATTATTGCCGGTAACACCTTTGGAATCGATGACTATCATGACGGCACCAGCCGAACCATTGGCGCACTTGCCGTGGCGGGTCTTGATGTCAGCTTCACCGCACAAATTTGGTACAACAAAGGCATGGCCTTAGAAATGGCCTCGGTGACCGATGTTTGGAACAACAACAAAATGGCCCGAAAGTCCCAGCATTATGTCTCGCCCTTTTATGCCTACGTGCACGCTGTCTTAAACGATGGCTCTGTCGACTCAGCCATTTCGGACTGGCAAATCTCCACCGTACTCAACGGCGCCTCCTGTGATGGGCCATGTAATGAGACGGAAAATTGCGACGAACGCGATGGTTGGCGCGGCGGCTACCGCTGGAGAAATCCGGTGAGAAGAAACGGTTACAAATGGCGTATTCGTGGCGAATATAA
>JASMKV010000284.1 GCA_030749035.1 Myxococcota bacterium
CACCCTTCAGAATCCAGAAGTTGCTGGAAAGTTTGGCGAGATTTTAATGGTTCGGTACAATGATGTCGTGGATAATGGGAGTACGTCAGGGTATGAATGGTCAACGGATTATTGGCATACGCAAACAACGCCAAATCCATCTGCATGGACTGAGCCGGGGACTTTTGTGGTGCATAATGCTGGTCAATCATGGGCTGATCCAGATTGTGTTGATCAGTGTTGGGCGACTTGGGATTATTACGAGAACACCTATTGCACCACCGATAAGTGCCGCTCTATGCATGAGTTTGAGCGTGGCTGGTCGCATGTCAGTTATTGGGAAGGTTGTAGTGGCTCAGAATGCCAACCAGGTAATTGTCTCAATGATTGTTATCTGCCTTATGACCTTAGAGGTAGTGTATGGCCTAAAGACTTTTATAAATATGGCCCCAGTGGTCCAACCGCTTGGGCTGATAGCGGTGGCATTTGGCTAAGGGATGAAGGTGCTACTCAAAACTCCTATTATTACTATGGTGGACCTGAATTGACAAACGAGTGGCTCATCTGGACAGGAACAATTGATTATATCATCAGCAATTTTTCAGCTGAATAAGATTGCGAGGCACAATATTTTTATTTTATGGATCATAAAGCGGTCAATTGTACATTGGGCGCTTCGAGGTCCAGGCCATTGTTCGGAGAGCCTTCACTGCCAAGCCTAACTCAATTGGAGGGGGATGGCAGAGCCATACCGATGCTCGAACGCAAAACGAAGATGAATGATTGAGTTATGCCACCAGTGATAATCTATAGCCCCTAAGAAGTCTCAAGGGAATTTTCAGGGATTCATCCTAAAGGAATCAATTACCCCAAACATTCTGATGGACATAGATATGATGTAGAGCGAAGATCTTGTTGAAATCCGATTAGCCGCCAATTTTTCGAATAACTGCCATCGCCGTATCATGCAGCATCTTGCCTATATTGGACATCATCTGCAGAGTTTGTTGTTGTTTCTGCAGCATGTTTTGTAAATCAACATTGGCCAACTGGGCATCATCGCCAACAGAGTTAAGTTTTTCTTCAAGCCCCTGAATTGCCGTATCCAACTCGCCTTTGGTCGCACAGACATTGGGATCGCCCTGGAGTGCTAAGGTTATATTGGAGTTTGCAATGATGGCCTGACCCGTGGTTGAAACATCACCACTGGATTTGTAATCGCTCCAGCTTTCATCTTGTACCACATGGAATTGGCCATCGTTAAGCATGGCCCATTCATTGTGATCTGCCGACCAGGTGAAAACACCCGCATTGCTGTCGCTGGAGGCATCCAGATGACTTTGATCCCAGGCGAGTCCGTCTTGTGTCATCTGCGGAGTTCGGTATTCCTCTGCACCGTTAACTTCATCCGGATTGAGGCCCATGCCAAGATGCTGATTGCCTGAGATGATATCGACACCATGGCAAATCCAGATATCCTCATCATCATTTTCGTTGGATGTGCGTTTGCAGTTCAGGCAAAGCTTGGTGCCGTCCGGGAGAATAAAAGTGGAGTCGTCACCAAAGTGCCAGTCACTACCATCACCACCATTATCAACATGTGGATCACCCCAGATGCGGGTCACAAGACTGCCTTCTTCATCATAAATTTTGAGTTCAGTCGTTGCGCCATTGTCATTTGGATTAATTTCAACTGTCCAGCCACTCTCTAACTCTACGGTTATGGTGTCGCCCAAGCCAGGTGATGCGGGCTGCATGCTAACAATACCGCTACCGGCCACCTGACCTTCGGCCCCCGTTTGAACCGCGATCTGACCAAAATAATCGGTTGCGATATCGCCATAGGTATAGGGAGGATTGAGTGCTGTGTTGTCTTCAGCACCAGCGTATTGGCTTAACACATCGCGCATATCGGTGAGCTGATTACGAATTGCTTTTTTCACCTCATTAAAATATTTTACTTTTTGTGCATAAAAATGCAGATCTTTGGTGTTTTCGCCATAGGCTTCACGCAAAACAGCCTGGACCAAGGCGTTGATGTCGACCAAAGCACCTTTTTCTACACCAACTTCAGCAATGAATTCATTCCAGCGGGAAGTCAGTGCTGCAGGTTTTGCGCCGGTCTGAAGGATGCCCGCCAAGTCATTGACGAGTGTTTGATTCGGTAAATTTGTTGCTGCGGCCAATTGACTAAGCGGAAGACTTTGTGTGGATGATGCTGCTGAGTGTATCGCTATATTGAGTGGAGCGAAGTTTTGATTTGCAGTCGCCGTTGCTGTTAGTGCATTGCTATTCTCAGTGCTTGTTTGTGTGTTCGAAGAAGATGCGTTTTCCAATGTTTGTTGTATTGCTGCTTTAAAGCTTTGAATTGATAGCATGACCGACCCCTTGTATTCTATTTTTGATGAAACTTCATGTTCCAGAAACAAATACAAGAGCAATGCCCGTGCCAGAATGAGCTTGTTCGAAATATGGATTTAAGATCTTTAAAGTATTGGATGTTTTTGAAGAGCTTCATTTGCGTTAGCATATTGTTTCGAAGTCAGAATGCATGATTCGCACAACTTTTGTGCAGTTGATGCACTTAAGCAATTTGGGTGAGGCTATTTAGTGGGGGTAAAATCCCCACTATAAATGCTGTCAACTCGAAAAAATATTTTTGTACCCCACAACGCATTGTTATTCTATCGAATTATTTTTTGATGGTATTGGTACAAGTCTTGCATTCTATCGTCGTACAACCCCTTCCCGTTTTCCCCTGACATGTGAATAGGTACTCTTTGATTGGTGGGTCGGAAAGGTTGGGTTGTCCGTGCGCTCAAAAGAAACAATATACGGTACGGTTGTATGCAGCCGGATGCTTTTCTGCCTTTTATCTTTTTCTCTTTCATTCTGTACCCAGTCTGGTGCATTGGACTTAGAGGCGCCAGGGCATTTGGAGGGACAGGTAAGCCAACATACGACTGTCGGCTTTGGTGATACGAAGCGGCGCAAAAAACCCAAACCTTCGCAGCCCCCAAACGCGGGGATTCATGAATCTACAAGCGTTGGATATCCCACGAAACCCAAACCAGATGAGTCTGATGCAGATGACGGGGCGCAGGCTCCGGTACCAATTGACTGTATGGCGCAACATCCACCGCAACCCCGTGGTGAAGGTTCTGATGGGAGGGAATCCTCCGGCAGCGACTGCGTCAGCAGCGGCAGCGGCAGCGGCAGCAGCAGCAGCAGCAGCAGCAGCAGCAGCAGCAGCAGCAGCGGTGATGGCAATGCCTGCAATCCCAATCCCTGTGCCCACGGCTCCTGTCATCCTAATCCATCATCTGGTCAGGGCGCTTTTCTTTGCACGTGCCATTCGGGTTGGGGGGGCGGGCTCTGTAATGCGGACATCAACGGCTGTCTCGGCCAGAATTGTTCCGGTCATGGAACGTGTTATGATGTTGCAGCCCCTGGAAATGGCTATAACTGTGCTTGTAGCCCGGGTTATACCGGGGCAAACTGCCAGACGAATGTGAATGATTGCTCACCCAATCCATGTCAGAATGGTGGGACTTGCTACGATGGGGTGAACGCATATGATTGCGGTTGTGTGCCTGGCTATGATGGGACGCATTGTGAAACGGCAATCTGGGAATTCGACTGCTGGAATGGTCTGGACGATGACACTAATGGCTTAACCGATTGCAGCGACCCTAACTGCACCTATACCGCAGCATGCAGTATGGGCGAGCATTTGGAACACGGTGCGAATGTTAATGGTGGTTTCTTCATTCAGATAGACGAAGGC
>JASMKV010000285.1 GCA_030749035.1 Myxococcota bacterium
GAATGGCCACTGGCGATCACCGCTTATAACCATGGACAAAACGGTATGCGCAGGGCGGTGGAGAAAACCGGGACCACCGATTTGGTCAAGATCATCGCCACCTACAAAAAACAAACCTGGGGTTTTGCTTCAAAGAATTTCTATGCAGAATTCCTAGCCGCACTAAGCGTCATGCGTGAGATGGAACAAAAAGAAGTCTTGAATGGCTCTTTGTGATGCCTTGCATCGTTGAACTGATCCAAGGAGATATTACCCAGATCCAGGCTGATGTTCTGGTGAGTGCAGCAAATTCTGGTTTGCGCGGTGGAGGCGGTGTTGATGGGGCCATTCATGGAGTTGCGGGACCTGAGCTTTTGCAAGCATGTCGTGAGATTGGTGGCTGTCCCACCGGCTCGGCGGTGATGACCGATGCCTTTGGGCTTCAAGAGCGGGGCGTGAAAAAAGTGATTCATGCGGTAGGGCCAATTTGGCAGGGCGGCGGGAAGGGCGAGGCAGAGTTACTTAAAAGCGCGTACCATGCTAGTTTAATGCTGGCGGAGAGTGCGGCCCTCAAGTCGATAGCCTTCCCATCTATCTCGACAGGTGTGTATGGCTTTCCTTTGGAACAAGCAGCGCCTCTTGCTCTTGAGGTGGCTGGCGATTTTGCGCAAAACCATGCAAAGAACCTAACAAAAATCATTTTTGTCCTTTTTGACCAGATGGGGCACGATGTTTTTCAAGCGCTTTTAGAAACCTAATGTTGAGAACCGCTGGCGTTGACTCCCGTATTGCGTCGAGGTGGTTGCATCCCACTTTGTAATTTGTTTACGGACAAGGCTGGATTCGTCGATTCGCACACAAACATGTCGTTGGCATCAGGTGTCTCTGGAAGCTGCTTTCCTGGGGGGGCCTGCTTGTCGGCAGGCATGAGTATCTCAGCAACTTTTAAGCCGGTGCGAAGAACGGTGTTGATGACTGAAATGGTGGGCACAATCATGAAGGTCTCCTTGGGCACTTGCTTTGAGATTAGCAAAGTTGGAGAGGAAAAATAAGTATGAAATGTGGCTTTTTGGGATGATTTTGTTTGGCCATGGTAAAGTGGTGAATAGTTTTACCGATGACCGATGACCGATGACCGATGACCGATGACCGATGACCGTGCGAGCCGTTACGGAGATTTGCTGCGGGTGCCTGATAAGGATAGCCGCAGCTTAGTCGAGTAGGCGAGTGTCCGATGGCCGATATCCGATATCCGATATCCGATTTCCGAAGTCCGATTTCCGATGACCGATGACCGATGACCTATTCCCGATAGTCCAACCCCTTATTTTCTTTTTAACTTTCGCAGCAGTCGCCATGCGATCAGCAGCACAAAAATGCCTAGATAAATCAATGGTTCCTGATCATCATTTTTAGCGGCCTTCTTGAAATAAAAATGCAGAAGGGCGAGAAAGGTTCCCGGATAGATAAGCAGATGAAGTTTTTGCCAGGTCTTTGCGCCAAGTCTGCGAAGCATCATCTTGTTTGAGGTGAGCGCCAGGGGAAGCAGTAGAAGAAAAGCGCCGCTGCCAAGAAAAATAAACCAACGGTCCAGTACATCTTCGACAATCCAATCAAGATTAAGTTCCTGATCGAGAGCCAGATAAAAAAGGAGATGGCAGGTTGCGTAGAAAAAAGCACCCAAGCCAAACCACTTTCGTGTGGGCATGAGCCAGCCTAAAGCAAAGATTTTAACAAGAGGGGAGATGCTTAAGGTGCAAAGGAGCAGGACAAGTGCCCAAAAACCGCTGTAGAGGAGAACTTCCTCGATGGGATTGGGCCCTAAATCATGCAGCAAGAATCGTCCGGCGAGGACGATGCCCGGTGCAAAATTCAGGATATAAAGGGCCCCGCGAAGAGCTTTTTGCAATCGTTTGGAATTCATTGTCTTTAGAAATATTTTTTTAAATCCATGCCTTGATAGAGATCGGCAACATAGTCACCATAGCCGTTAAACATCAAGGTCTCGTGTTTGCGAAATTCGCCAATGCGGCGTTCCCGCTTTTGGCTCCAGCGCCGATGGGGTACTTGCGGATTGACGTTGGAGTAAAATCCATATTCCTTTGGCGAGGCCTTGACCCAGGAGGTGATGGGCATCTTTTCGGCAAAAGAGATGCGGACGATGCTTTTGATGCTTTTGAAGCCATATTTCCAGGGGACGACCAAGCGTAAAGGGGCGCCATTTTGATTGGGTAATGTTTTGCCGTAAAGTCCAAGGGCTAAAAAACTTAAAGGGTTCATGGCTTCATCGATGCGCAGACCTTCGACATAGGGCCAATCGAGCACCGCACGCTTTTGCCCGGGCATTTCATTGGGGCGATAGAGTGTTTCAAACTGGACGAATTTGGCGTTGCCGGTCGGCTCGAATCTTTTGAGGAGTGGCGCTAAAGGAATCCCAAGCCAGGGGATGACCATCGACCAGCCTTCAACGCAGCGTAGACGATAGATGCGCTCCTCCCATTGTTTTTTGGGCGCCAGGGTGCGTACATCAAAGGTGCCTGGTTTGTGACAGGCGCCGCTGACTTCTATTGTCCATGGCGTGGTCTTTAAGGTATGGGCATACTTTGCCGGGTCATCCTTGCCGGTGCCAAATTCATAAAAATTATTGTAGGTGGTGATGGCTTTGAACTCGGTCACTTTGTCCTTTGCGGCAAGCTTTTTAAAATCGAGACCCGCATAGGATTCAGGCGGGCTGGGTTTGCTTAAGACATGTCGACTCAAAAGGCTGCTGCCTAAAAGAGCGGCGCCACTCAAAGCGCTTTTTTGTAGGAACAAACGTCGCGCGCGCCAGATATGTTCTTCGGTGACCTGGGATTCAGAAATACCGAAATGGGTTCTGCGATGAACATGCATTCTGATATTTTGCCAGATTATTGGCCAGAATGCTTGAGGATTTGAATCGCCGTGCGAATGCCGTTGGCATAGCTTTTGATCGAAATCCGCTCGTTGGTGCCATGGAAACTCTTGAGATCTTCCATCGATACTTCAGCGCCCAAAAAGCGATAGACGTTGTCGGCAATCTCTCCATAGTACCTCGAATCGGTCGCACCGGTGACGAGGAAGGGGGTGACCACCGCATCGGGATAGATTTCGTGAATCGCATCGGACAAAATGGTATAGCCTAAGCCATCGATGTCGGCGGGCTTAGGGGGCGTTGTCCATAAACCCGTTTCAAGGGAGATGTCAGGATCATCGATGGTTTCAAGGATATGCTTCTTTACATCCTCTGGCGTATCGGTCGGCAGCAGGCGAAAGTTGACCGTGGCCTTGGCGCTTTGCGGGACCACATTTTCTTTGATGCCACCGTTAAACATCGTTAACGCGGTGGTGGTGCGAATCAGGGCATTGGTTTTTGGGCGCTTGGCCAGGAATGACTTCAGCAGTGGGGCGCTTAAGTGTGGATTGCCCATGAGCAGGCGTTTGAAAAAAGGCATCTCCGGGGCGACATGTTTAAAATGCAAGGCCATCGGCTCGGTGATGTTGGCCGGCATGGGGTTGTTTTCAAGCTTGTGCAGCGCAGAAGCGAGCTTGCCCACGGATGTATGGGTTGGTGGCGCCGAAGAGTGGCCGCCTTCGCCTTTGGCGGTGAAGTGCACGGTCATATAGGCTTTTTCGGCAATCGAAATGATGGCCACCGGGCGGTCGCCCAATTCCGGGTAAAATCCGCTGATCAGAAAACCGCCTTCATCGACGACAAATTCCAAGTGGACATGGCGTTCTTTCAAATCAGCGGCAATTTCCTTGTTGCCTTGTTTGCCGCCGACTTCCTCGTCATGGCCGAAGGCAAAATAGAGCGTGCGCTGCGGTTGGAATCCTTCTTTCAAAAGATATTCCGCCGCCTCGTGCCAGGTAAGAACACCGTTTTTAACATCGAGCGCACCTCGACCCCAAATAAAGCCACCGGCAATTTCTCCGGAAAAAGCAGGATGTGTCCAGTCGCCTTCGGTTCCAGGTTCCACCGGCACCACATCGAGATGCGACATGAAGAGGGCAGGTTTTAATGTGGCATCCGACCCTGGGATTTTGAGGAGTAAAGAATACTCACCGATAATCTGCTTCTCTGCAGTCTCATAGAGCAGGGGGAATTGTTCTTCGAGATAGCGGTGTAGCCCTAAAAAAGGTTCGCCAACAAATTGCGCTGGGTCTTGATGCGACAAAGTAGGAAAGGTGATGGCTTTAGCGAGTCGCTTCGCACTTGCCTCTTCATCCAGTGCAATCGTCACCGGCTCCATGGGTCTTTGGTAGGATGTCGAACTTAAGGTGCAGCCAGCGATGCCCAGGAAGACAGAAGAGAATATAAAAAGTCGCAAACGCATGGGAACTCCTTTGGATGCGGAGAAAATATGCGAATGCGCAGGGATTGGCAATACGGGTTTAAGCGTCTGTGGGCGCACACATTTTCATCGGTTTAGAGCAGAGAAAACCGCTGGTGAGTTCATAACAGGCATAGCCTGAGGTTTCATCACAATTGGAATTATCACCCTCTGAGCAGGGAATGGTGTTGGTGCCGCCGCTGTCTTTTTGCGTGCTGAAGAAAAACTCTTCGCCCTCGTCTGGGGTTTGACAGGTGTATCCTTCACCACAGTTGTCGTCTGGGTCATCGGCTTCATCGCCTTCACAGACGGCGATACATATGCCACCGACGGTGTCTTCACCCAAATCAAGCTCGAAGCAATAGGCGAAGGCATTTTCGGCCCCTGCGGCAGCGTCGGCGGATGTTCCGGAAATGGTGCAGTAGACATGGTCGTTCCAGGGGTTGCAGATGTTTGTCGTATCGGCAAGAAAATTGTCGATGGAGTTTTCACCAAAGGAGCCAAGAATCGGGGCGGTGGTGCCACACACGGCCAGAGGTTTGCCGCAGTAATCACCATCGCTAAGCTCCATGCAGCTGTAGCCTGTGTCGGTGTTGCAGGGAGAATCGTTGGTGCACGCGAGAAAGTTGCCGCTGCTGTCGCTTTCGACGGAGACCAAACCGGTGGGATCGGCAATACAGGTTTCGCCACTCAAACAATCACCTTGCTGGCCAATGTCCTCACCATCACAAAAGGCTTTGCAGCGATAGCCCACAAGATCGCCCGCGTCGTCGACGGCGCTGGCTTTGCATTCATGGTCTGCGTCGACGCAGTATTCAAAGTCGAGGGTTAAGCACGACTCATCGCGCTCGACCGTTTTCTTGAAACAAAGGCCACCATCGCCATCGGTTTTATTTAAACATATTCCGGGGGTGCCGTTCAAATCGACGCATGTGGTGGTGTCCTCTACGCCCATGCAGGAGCGAAAACAATAATTCCCCGTATCGGTGGCCGGGTCACACACCAGGCCTGCATCACAGGTGCCTTGTCCTGTGCCCGTACAAGCGCCGAACATCTCTCCTGGATTGGTGCCGGCACCAACACAAGCGCTCGTGTCCATAATACATTGACCACTGGCTTCATTATAGGCGCAGCCCAAGGTTCCGCTGATGTAGAGGGTGTTGTCGTAGAGCATACACTCAGCACCGGGGTTGTTGACGATAAGCCCCCCGCAATCGGCACCACATGGCGTGCTCGGCATGCTGGAATCCAACTGTGTGCACTGCGTTAAAGCAAGTGGGATGGATAAGAGAAGAAGCGTTTTAAAGATGGTGTTGTTTTGCATATATGACTCACAGGAAAGAATTATGCTCAGAAGCCTAGCATGGATGTTTTGCCGGTGCCACGATTATTCCAAGGGCTTTTCTTTGATTTGCCAAGGATCGTATTTTGCTGCCGGCTCGGGACCGGCAAAAACCTGCAGGGCGACGAGCTCGTCTTGCCCATTGGCATAGCGCACTTTGGCATGAGCAGGCATATACACCGCATCTCCAGGGCTTGTCGCATAGGCCTTGTCGTTAATGTAAATCGTGCCGCTGCCTGCAAGAATGTAGATGTACTCTTCGGTGCTGTCTCGATGCTCAGGGACCGAGGCGCCAGGAACAAGCTTGAGTAAACCGACAAAAGCATTTTTGCCTTGCGCCAGGATCTTGATGGAGGCTTTGCCATGACCAGCGGTTTTAGCGGCGGTAGTGTCGATGTGTGTGATGCTCGGTAAGAGATTGGGGGGCTGGATTGGCGCATTTGAACAAGCAGCACAGGCCAGGAGGAAGGTGGGAATATTGATTTTAATGAAACGTTGCATGGCGAACTCCTCTGCTTGCAGCATAGTCCTATCAGGACCTAAGACAAAGCGCCCAGACGAACTTTTCGCGGGCAGGGACTTGTCATTTTAAGAAGCCTGTGCCTATAAGCGCGGCCGCGCGATTAACACATCCCCCAAGCTTAATCTTTGAATTGCAGACGCCGCTTCTCGTGACGTGTCTGCTTAGAAAGGCAGCAGAGATGTTCAGGCGTGTGCTTCTTGTTTTTATCTTATCTTTCAGTGTGGTGATGTGTGGCGATGGCGCCAAAGACGCAGAAGTTTTGGATTATAGAGTCAGTCTTCCCGAATCAGATTCAGCGTATCTTGACTTGATCCCACCTGAGGTTGTGATTCCCGCACATACAGAAAAAATGTACTGCTATTATGTGACTCATCAGGGCGAAGATTTGGCGGTCTCGACCCTTGAGGCGAAGCAAGGACCATTTGGCCACCATTTGGCACTTTTAAAGGCCACTCAAGTACAAGAAGATGGGCTTTTGGCTGATTGCACCGATGAAAGCGCGATGGGCGATTTGCGGACCTTTGTTTTGCCAGGGATCGAATTACCCGAGTCGAATGCGATTAAAATCACTGCAGGGGAACAATTCGTGCTGCAGTTTCATTATGTGAATGCTGGCCGGCAGGATATTCGTGTTCGGGATTTGGCACGCTTAAAGCTTGTGGACATCTCAACGGTTGACACTTGGGTGAATACTTTTACAACCAACAGCGCCTTGGTCAGTGTGCCGGCGCAGAGCAGCGGCGAGGTTGAGTTTGACTGCGTGTTGAGTGAGGGTTTAAGCCTTTTAGTCGTCGGTGGTCATATGCATGAATTGGGCACACGTTTTGATTTGGCTTATGGTCAGAGCGCCGAGTCCCTGACATCCATCTATAATGTGGACCCCTGGATTTCACAGTTTCGAGATTCACCACCGGTCACCGCCATGCTTTCAGAACCCATGTTTTTAGAGGCCGGGTCTCTTGTGCGCACATCCTGTGCATGGACAAACGCAACGGAGAACGACGTCGTTTTTCCCGCAGAGATGTGTTCTGCATTTGGTTATTTAAGCGGTGCGTCCAATCCATTTCATTGCGAGGAGACAAAGTAATGTGTTTGTTTAAGAACATCTGTGTATGGCGTAAAGTATGCGTTCTCAATTTATGTTTGGGGATGTTATCGTGCGGTTCAGCGCCCGTGGATACCGGCGATATTCGCCTCAATTTCTCGGTCAGTTCTTCGGTGCGCTCAAGCCCTTATCTTGATGACGCGCTTTTGGGGACAGTCTATGGCGGTATCTTTCACGTGCAGGATGTTTCTGTCCTCGGACCCGTTGAAGGGGCCGTGAGTTTGGCATCGGTCGAACTCGAAGGGGTCGATTTGAGGGATGTCGAGGCAAGTTCCAGTTTTTGGTCGGGAACACTCGATCCGGGGTCCTATGTCTTCTTGGGCTTTTTTGATGTCGATGGTAATGGCGAAGAATCCTCTGAGACGAATCCCGATAATGGTGATCCGGTGACGCTTGCCAATACAAATGCTTTTGAAATAGATAAAGGCGGAAGTTCAGAACTTCAGGTTGAATTTAATCTCTTGTATAATTTTGATTAAGGAGTTTTTAGGTATGGCATTCATCTTTAGATATATGTGTATCTTAAGTTGCTTGGTGCATTTTTCCTGTGGTGAAGACGCTATCGAACCTCGTTTATCCGTGATTCAGGAAAAGATTTTTACGCCGTCTTGCGCTTTCTCTTCCTGCCACGATGCGGTCGGACCGGAGAATGAACTCGATTTAAGCGGAGCGAATACCTACAGCGCACTGCTCGATGGCACAAGCCCGGATACGGATATGGCTCGGGTGGTCGCAGGCGACCCGGACCAAAGTTTACTTTATTTGTCTCTGGTAGGCCAAGCCCCGGCAGGGATTCGCGCCATGCCGTTGGGGACTTCCTTAAGTGAAGCGGAGATTAGTGCAGTCAAAACCTGGATTGAGGACGGCGCTCTCAACAACTAAGACGCTTAAGTCTTAATGAGGTCCAGCGTTTTTCAGAGCGTCTGAGGCTTTGCTGGCATAGGTTTGGAAGTTATCCGCAAAGAGGCTGGCGAGTTTTTTTGCCTCGGTGTCGTAGTTGTGCGCATTCTCCCAGGTGTTTTTCGGCCACAGTATTTTCGTGGGCACGTTGGCGCACTGCGTTGGCACATCGAAGCCAAAGAGTTCATCCTTTTGCGTTGGTGCATTTTCAAGTTCACCATTATGGATAGCGTCGATAATGGCGCGGGTATAAGCCAGGTCCATACGAGACCCACTGCCATAACCGCCACCGCTCCAGCCGGTGTTGACAAGCCAGGCTTTCGAACCGTGTTTGCGCATTTTGTCTGCGAGGAGTTCCGCATACTTGGTCGGATGCCAAACCATAAAGGCGGCGCCAAAACAGGCAGAAAAAGTCGCTTCGGGTTCAACAACGCCCATCTCTGTGCCGGCGACTTTGGCCGTATAACCACTGATGAAATGATACATGGCTTGCGCAGGGGTTAATCGTGAGACCGGTGGCAGCACGCCAAAGGCATCGCAGGTCAGCAGGATGATGTGCTCTGGGTGACCACCCAGACATGGAATCTTTGCGTTGGGGATGTGTTCAATGGGATAGGCCGTACGGGTGTTTTGGGTGATTGTGGTGTCGTCGTAATCAATCTCATGGGTGCGTTCATCATAGACAACGTTTTCGAGAATCGCCCCAAAGCGAATCGCATCGTAAATCTCCGGTTCTTTTTCCGCGGATAGATTGATGCACTTGGCGTAACAGCCGCCTTCGATATTGAATACACCGTCATCGCTCCAGCAATGCTCGTCATCGCCAATGAGTTTTCGGTTTGGATCCGCCGAGAGGGTGGTCTTGCCCGTGCCTGAGAGTCCAAAGAAAATAGAGACATTCCCCTTGGGGCCTTCATTGGCAGAGCAATGCATGGAAAGAACATCATTCTTTGGCATGAGATAGTTCATGATGGAGAAAATGCCTTTTTTCATCTCCCCCGCATATTGGGTGCCAAGAATGACCAACTCTTTCGATGCAAAATTGACGCTCACGCTTGCTTTGGATGTCACACCTTCAACTTGCGGATTTGCTTCTGTTTGCCCCGCATTGAGGATCACATAGTCCGGTTCGCCGAACTCGGCCAGCTCCGCTTCTGTTGGGCGAATGAGCATGTTCCACATAAAAAGTGCATGATAGGGCCGAGCACAGAGGACCCGAACTTTAAGTCGGTATTTCGGATCCCAACCAGCGTAGCCATCGACGACGTAAAGATCAGGGCTTTCCCGTAAAAACCCCAGGGCAATTCTTCGGTTCTCTTGAAAGGAATCCTCGGAGAGGGGGATGTTGATGTCGCCCCACCAGATGTCCTCTTTCGTGCTGCTTTCTGCAACAACACGCTTGTCTTTCGGGGTGCGTCCAGTCTTTTCGCCCGACATGGCCACAAGTCCACCATTTGCAGCAATGATGGTGCCTTGCTCCCCACTTAAAGCTTCGCAGTAAAGCTTTGCGGGAGCTAAGTTGCGTAATACTTTACGTGGTATCCCATAGTTTTCGAGCGATACTGTATCTTGCATTTGATCCTCTTTGGAAAACTTCAATCAGACGCGATTGCTAACAGTTCCTGGACTAAAGTTCCAGAGCAGATCTCTCCTTTTTTCCTACGCTTTTGTCGGTTAGATGGGCAGAAATTCAGCTCCAAAGCTGGTCAAATTTACAGCGATAGGACTATAGTGATGAGAGCGGAGTTGGAACTGGGATGACGATGAAAATAGCAAAGGAATCGAGTACGGTGGCAGGGCCGGAGAGTCTGGCCCCCGGCCAGGTCAAGGAGCAAGATTCAGCATTTGTTAAGGGTTCCGAAGCCAGGGAAGTCATTGACGAGATACGCGCGCCCAAAACCCAGGAGAAAATAAAGGTGGAAGACCCGGGCACTGGCCTCAAGCCTCCCCGACGTCAATCAGGCGTGCACGCGGGGGCTGAATCTATCGCCAATATGGATCTTCAGGAGAGCAGGGCCCTAGAGAAAAAATTGCAGGCATTTCGCAAAGAGGCGGCGATGACACTTTCGGGCAAGGATTTGCACGCCCTGACCATGGAGTTTCTTCGAGAGGTAGGGGAACATCTAGAGCAAAAGGGAATTGCCAGCGCTATTGTAGAGCAGGATGATAGACCTCCTTACCTGCAGATAAAACCGGATCCGCGGGCCACCGCGCCCCTGACACGGTTCGCCAGCGGATTGCACCGGAATTTGCATGGGGTTGAACTGATCTACGATCCAAATGAGCTGCGTGAAAAAAAATTCACTGCCATGTATTCGCCAAGACACGCGCAAATACTACTTTCTGAAAAAGCCATTCTGAAAGGTCGACCGGGCGATGCGGAAATTCATGAAGCGAGACACGCCTTTCATGACAAGAAGTCGACTGGCTCCGAACTGTTTTTGGGAAAGATTATCCCTTCAGGAAGAGTAAAGACCTCCGGGTTTCTTGGCCCCTATACATTTTTGTTGAGCGTGGATGAAATGTCCGCCTATGCCATGACCACCGCCTTAACTGCATCCGGACTCGGCAAAATCAAGCAAGTGCTGAAGTCCACCAATAGACTCAGCGAGGACGATTTAAGTTCCCTGCGGATGATGGCCTATCGTTTTGAAGGTTGGGCGAAAGCGAATCGCCCCCTGCTTGAAACCATCAGTGGTGAGTGTGAGCACTGGCGTAAGAATCTTGGTATTACCAAGCGTAAGGGGATTCGACTCGAACAGATTGGCACCCATATGACGCAAGTGACTTGGCGCTCTAAGGTCTTCTGGAAGGGCGATTTAAGGGCAGACTTTCGGGTCGAGCAGCAGGGTAAAGGTGGAATTGTTTCTTTGCAGGAACCGTCCCATGGTTCGCTCATCGCTTTTCAACTTAGGGATGTGGATTTTAAGGCGCTGGTGGCAGAAGCGGATCCCACCAGTTACTTTGAAAAACTCGATGGGCCAATAAAGGACAACTTAGGCCGTCTGCATCGTATTGCCGAGACCCAATTAGAGATCTATCAGACTCTGAGTGACCGTTCCGCCGCCCTGAAGAATCTGACGAGAGCGGATGTGGAGCAAGTCAGTGAAATCGTCGACGTGCTCCATGCACAAATACGTGCATTGAAGGCAACGGTTACCAGCAGTTGATGCCGCCTTCCCGCTGAAAGGTGATGAGCATGCCTTGCGAATCATGACCGGCGGCAATAATCCCTCCATCACAGCCGGGACGCCAGGCCGCATCATTGAGGCGGGCATTGCTGTTGGCGGAGAAGGGTGGTGCGGCAATGTTGCTGATAGGAACTTCCGTGAGTTCGCAGCCATCGAGCAGCGGTGAGGGACAGTCGTAATGGTCGTGGCGGTATTCAATCACCGGCGCAAAAGTGTCACCGTAGATGGTCATGACATGACCAAAAATGAGTGCCCGGCTACCGTCGTCTTTGAAAGCAACGTTCCAAAGATCACGATTTGAATAACCTACCGCCGCACTCGATGAAGTCATGTTCGGATAGGTAAAGCGATGAATGTCCCTACCGGTCCAGGAAATGGCGAGGGCATAGTTGCCGGATGGATGGGCTGCGGCTCGGCTCGTATTCCCCAAGTGGTTATTGCCCAGATCAGTTCGCCACTGGCTTACGCCCTCGATTTCGCTGATGTAGAGTCCGTCATAGCCGTTCACACCGCAGACGATAAGCCAACCGAGTTCACCGAAGGAGCCTTTGGTGCGGGCTAAATCCTGACAGCCAGCCCCCGTGGCCTGTGCACCGATAAAGCGAAATGACTCGTCCGCAAGGTCGTATTGACGCAGGGCGACCGTATAGGCTGCGCCAGTTCGGGTGCGAAAAAGAAAGTAGGGGTCATCGGCCTGATAGGGGTCAAACTCTACGGCGCTTACATTTGAAGCATTGGGAACGGAATCGAGCAAGACAATCGGATTGTCCGCGTCCTCCCCATTCCAGAGAGCGCTGCTGAACTTAAGGATGATACCTTGGCGAATGGCGTTACCACCACTGGTGTATTTGTGCTCACCGACAATCCAGGCATGGCTGCCGTTAGGGCTGAACGTGATGTCTTCCCAGTAGTAGTTGCCCTTATTGGGTTCAAAGTCATAGGTTACCACTTCTTCTGTCTCTGCGTCGAAGATGCGCAGCACATTAGAGTTCTCCGCCAAAATGGCGAAATCACCGCTTGGGTGAAAATCTACGGATTTGAGTTCCTTGAGACCGGGGACCGGTAGGCGATTATAGTTATAGCTCCCTGGAGTGTTCGCGCTTGGGAAGTTGGTTGCTGGTGTGTACGGGGATTCCTCTTCCTCTACAGGCGTTTCAGTCTCTGACTCTTCTTCCTCTACAGGCGTTTCAGTCTCTGACTCTTCTTCCTCAGGCGTTTCAGTTTCTGACTCCTCTTCTTCCTCAGGCGTTTCAGTCTCTGACTCCTCTTCTTCCTCATCAGGCTGGTCATCTGTAGAGGAGTTCTCTTCCTCCTCTTCGGTGCTGCTGGTCGTATCCGATTCCGTATCATCTGTGCTTTCAGTGTCAGGGGCGTCTACTGTGCCCGTATCACCATCGATGAATCCGGTTTCGGTGCTGCTCTCATCGTCATCTGTGTCCTCACTCCCGTTGTTGAGTTCCGCCAAGGTTTGTTGACTCACACAGAGGGGTGGATGGCCAGCAAAAGCATTGGCGCAGACATAGCCGTTGGGACAGGGGGCTTCATCATAGATATTACAATAGCCGGTGCAGTAGCCATTGTTACTTTCGTCATCTAAAATGCAAGTGCCGCTCAAACAGGTATTGGTGTTGCTGTAGGGGTCGTGCACGCAGGCTTCCCCGACAGGCGCACATGCTTGCACCTCGACATAGATGCCAAAGCCGGAATCAACCATGACTGGCCCACAGGTCGAATCAGACGGGCAATCCGCATTGCTGTTGCAAGGCATTGTGCAGCCGCTGGTGCCGAAGCCTTGTAAACATAGCTGGCCGCTGCAGGAAGAATTGGAGTAGCAAGGCTGCTTAAAATCACTGGGTGAACAAAAACGTCCTTCTTCTGGAATACTCAGGCAGGTATAAGCGTCGCCACCTGCCGGATTACATTCCGTATGGGATGTACATTGAATGGTGCAGGTACCATAAGCGGAATTCGTGCTGCCGATACAAAGCCCATTGCAGCAATCCGCCGCACCCGTACAGAGATCAGTGAACTGGCCATTGGCGCGCCCTTCACATTGACTTGCACTGGCGGCGCCGAGGACACTTTGCAATGTGTCGGAGACGCAAAAGCTACCGCTGTCGATGGTGACGCAACTCAGGTCTAGAGAATGACAATCAGAGTCGCTCGTACAGGTATTGGTACACTCCCCTTGGCCCATAGTGGCATCACCAATACAAAGACCGTTGCAACAATCGGCTGCTCCAGTACATGGGTCTCCAGGTTGGCCATCACCGTTTTCCCCACAAGAGTTGCCACTTTCATCAGGGCTCGTTGTGTTCTGCGGCTGGCAGCTGCTGTCGATGCATTGCCAAAGGTAAGGACATTGCTCGCTCACATAGCAGACCTCAGGGGGTGCGTTACAGCGACTCAGCTGGGGGTTACAAACCTCTGGTGCGGGGCAATCACTGGAACCGAGTGCCGCATCACATTCTCGATTGGTGTAACAGTGGCCTCGTTCACAGCTTTGACCCACATCGCAGTTTTCGTCCCGGCTGCATGCGGGCCGGCAGGCACCGGACTCGATGGCGGTGGTCGAACCCTGGCTGGTGTAATGGCAATACTGCTCAGCATCGCAATCTTGGTCCAAGGCACAGAGCTCAAGCTCCTGGTTGGCCGAGCTGCGATAATGGCTTTCGCCATTGTCGCCTTGCCCGTGCCGACGGCCGCTACAGGCGCTGCTGAGGCCGACACAGACCATCATCATAATAAGTTTTATGGCCGGGGAGTGTAAGCTCCGCACGGACGTATACAAGGCTGACGAGGAAGCAGAGGGAGTGGTGTCCCTGTATCCCATGGGAGATAAGCCGCTGCGTCCAACCTTCACTTCAAGGTCAGAACATCTATTTTTCATTGAGTTTCCCGCCTCTGTGGCGCCAAACGGGTTACGGGGCAGGGGCCTTAGATAAAATTGTAGGAGTTTTGTCAATACTCTATGTAGGAAAAGAACATACATAGAAGATCAAGAGCGTTTCGAGGTCGGAATTTCGTTCCAGTTCTCAGGCAAGTAGGCCATAAGCGGCGGCGGCTCAGGACTTTGGGGGTACGAGGGTGGTTGATCCCCGGTCGAGCTGATGCTATCTGCTCGGCACAGATGAGGAGAGAACATTATGGCAATTGAAAATATTCGTGAATACTTTGAAAGCATCCTACCCGGGAAACTTTCCGAGAAGCCGGATTTGTCAGAAAAGATTAATGCAACCTATAAGTTTGCGATTACTGGTGACGAAAGTACCAATTGGGTGGTGGATTTTACCGCCGGCGGTGCGGTGAGTGAAGCTGATGGCGATGCGGCTTGCACCATTACAGTCAATGGCAGTGATTTTCTTGATATTATCAATGGCAAACTGAATGGGCAGATGGCTTTTATGACGGGCAAATTAAAAGTTGCCGGTGATATGGGTCTAGCGATGAAACTCGGCTCCTTTTTGGGCTAAGTTTAAGCATTGTGGCCCATGGCCTCAGATACTCAAGACTTTAAGCCCCTGCGGGGGATTTGCGTTCTCGACCTCTCACGGTATCTTCCGGGGCCTTATTTGACCCGGATTTTGGCGGATTTGGGGGCGAACGTCATCAAGGTGGAGTCACCTTTGGGTGGTGATCCGATGCGGCATTTGCCACCGATGGTCGGAGACCATACGGCCGCTTTTAGCGCACTCAATTACGGTAAACGCTCGATTGCCCTTAACCTGAAGGAAAGCAGCGGCGCGAAACTCTTTTTGGCCTTGGCCGAAAAGGCTGATGTTCTGGTTGAATCTTTTAGACCCGGCGTCATGGACAAATATGGTTTGGCATACGAGACGCTGAAAGCAAGCAATCCGCGACTCATCCACTGTGCGATGACCGGCTATGGTTCTCAAGGACCACTGCGTGCAGCGGCGGGTCACGATTTAAATTATTTGGCGCGGGCAGGTCTTTTGGAGATGTTGCGGCAAAGCGATGGGCATTTGTGTATGCCAGGTGTACAGCTGGCCGATATTGGCGGTGGTTCATGGGCAGGCGCCATCGGTATTTTAGCGGCTTTACTCGAGCGCGGGCAAAATGGCGAAGGTCGTTTTTTAGACCTCTCTTTAACCCGTAGCGTGATGGGGTTGATGGCGATGGAATTCCCGAGGCGCATCAACGATGATCCTGAATCATGGGGAGAGGGACTGCTCTGCGGCAGCATCCCCGCCTATAATATTTATGAGACTGCCGATGGTCGCTTCATGGCGCTTTCAGCGTTGGAAGAGAAGTTTTGGAATATTTTTTGCGAGACCATGGATGCGCCACATTTACGTGGCCAAGGACTTTTTACAGGGGAAGGCGCAGATAAAGTTAAAGAGGAACTTGGCATGCGCTTTAAAGAGAAAACGATGGCTGAATGGTGCGCCGTTTTTGCCGGTAAAGATGTTTGTTGTGAGCCCATCCATACACCAGAGGAGGCGATGGTCGATCCGGGGGTGGGTGAAGCAGGTGTGGATTTAGGTGGTGTGCGCGCTTTAAGCACCGATGTTGGCGTGGCCGGATGTTCGGCGGATTCTAAAGACGTGCCGGCGCTTGGCGCCGATGCTCAGGATGTTTTTTCGGAACTCAATATTGATCAAGATTTGGTCGAAGCAGCTGCCCAAGCCGGTGCGCTGTTGATGGTATCATAAGATGTTACGACGTTCGGTCATTACACTTCTTAGCGATTTCGGTTCTGATTCGGTTTATGTCGCCGAGCTTAAAGGGGTGTTGCTGGGTCTGGCTTCAGAGAGCCAGATTGTGGATTTAAGTCATTCGATAAGTCCTTATAATGTGGCTCAGGCAGAACGCTTTCTGCGTCGCAGCGCATTTCTCTTTCCTCGCGGCACAGTGCATTTGGTCATTGTTGATCCGGGTGTGGGTTCTGCCCGTAAAGGCTTGGCCCTTTATGTTCAGGGACATTATTTTGTGGGTCCCGACAATGGTGTGTTAAGCCATTTTGCAGAGCTGGAAGGTGCTAAAATCGTGAATTTGGACCGCCCGGAGTTTTTTCGAAAGCCGATTGCACCCACATTTCATGGTCGTGATATTTTTGCGCCGGTCGCTGCACGCTTGGCTACCGGCATGCTTTTGGAAAGTCTGGGCTCACCCTTAAAGGTTGTCGAAAGTTTGCAACATCAGGGTCCCAGGGAAGAAGGCAAGAGCATCAAAGGCGATATTGTCGATGCAGATCGCTTTGGTAATTTAATGACCAATATCCCTGCCGTTCTGGCGCCAGAGTCTGCAGATGTTCGTATTGGATCGCATAAGGCACAATGGGTCAAATGTTATAGCGAAGGTTCAGGCAATACGCTCTTGGCTTTAGAAGGCTCTGGTGGTTTTGTGGAACTCGCTTTGAAGGAAGGTTCGGCGGCCGCTTTTCTGGGTTATCCGGATGTTGGCGAAGTTTCGATTTGTAAATGATGAAGGCTGAACTCGAAGTTGTTGATGTTTACGACCTTGGTTCTTCAGGCGATGGTGTCGCCCGACTTGACGATGGCGCTGTCGTTTTTGTGCCGGGGGGTTTACCCGGTGACCGGGTGGAAATCCGGCGCGGACGAAAACGCAAAGGCGTCTATTGGGCGAACTTAGAAAACATTCTCGAACCTTCGCCTGATCGGATTGCTTCTTTATGTCGTGAGGAAGAGTGTGGCGGCTGTCAGATAAAAAACCTTGATGATCAAA
>JASMKV010000286.1 GCA_030749035.1 Myxococcota bacterium
TTCCAACTCAAAACCCAAACTCGAATAAGCCGGACCACACTCGCCTGTATAGCTTTCGCCGGCTGCCAAAGGCGCTTCACTGTAAATTGTCACACCCGATTGCTCTTGTCGTTCCAAAATAAAATTCAACCACCGCGGGTCGTCGCCAGCACCACAGGGTTCCAAAAAGCATTGCCCCTGCAAATCACCATCGTCAC
Organism: Myxococcota bacterium; assembly: GCA_030749035.1. Classification (GTDB taxonomy): domain Bacteria; phylum Myxococcota; class XYA12-FULL-58-9; order XYA12-FULL-58-9; family JASMKV01; genus JASMKV01. The sequence continues at coordinate 198 of JASMKV010000286.1, forward strand.
CACAAGATTCTGCCAAAAACCCTGGAATACTCTCGGCAAAGACATTGATGCCTTGCTGGGTGATACGGGCGCGCACCGCATTATGCGTTGGCGCCGCTTCAGGTGTGTCGGGATAGACATAATCAGAATCACAGCCACCACCGTTTTCGCCGCCGGCACAGGCAAAGAGCGCAAAAATGATACAAATTCCGATGGCGTGGGACCAGCGCATAAAATTCCTTTGGTTTACAAGTCTAATGGATTATCGCTAAAATGCTCGTCTTGTCGTGCAAAAATCCTCAACAATCCTGAAATTTGGGTCGCCGACGCTCAATCACAGAGCTTAAACCCTCATAGGCGTCTGCAGTGGTAAAAATAGCCTTCATCCCAGCCAGTTCCGCCGCCAGGCCTGCGTTCAGATCACCTGCTTCGGCCAAATCTGTCAGCGTCGCCACCGAGCGTAAAGCCTGTGGTGCCTTGCGCCGGATCTTGTCGGTAATTTGAATGAGCTCATGACCGCCGGTCAAAGTCACGGTGCCCTTGAGCAGTCCATCGACCTCAACTGCCCCAAGAAAACTGCCTATATTTCGCAGTGGTCGGGGGATCTCTTGAGAATCCACCTTGGGCTGCTTGGGTGCCTCTGCCAGCGCCTCTACAAGCGCTGCATCGAGCCCGTCAGGCTCAACCACCCGCCAAGCCAGACCCAGTGTGGCCATTTCTGCCGCATTCACACCCTTGCCGCTGTAGATAAAAAGCCTGGCCAGACCTTTGCCCAAGCGCTTGGTTAAGCGCTGTGTACCGCCTAAGCCCGGATAAATACCAATGCCCGTTTCGGGAAAAGCCATCGACGCTTTGGCGGTGGCAACAATCGCATGACACGCCAGTGCCAACTCTGCACCGCCACCTAAAGCCATACCGTCGAGCTTACAGATCACCGGTTTGGCGCAAGTTTCGAGTCGTTTAAAGACTTTTTGCCCATAGGATGCAAAATTGACGATGTCTTCCACTTTACCCTGATCCAATTTATCGAGAAAGAATTTGATGTCCGCCCCGGCCACAAAGGCTTTACCCGCCCCGGCCAAAACAATACCCTCGACCGCAGGATCCTCACTGGCCTGGGTAAAACAGCCGTCAAGCTGGCGAATCGTCTCTGGATTGAGCGCATTAAGCTGATCGGGGCGATTGATGGTGATGGTACCGATCTTATCGCGCACATCGAGACGCACCACCGAGAGGCCAAAAGGTTTTCCCGAAGCCTCCTGCGTGCTTAACAGGTCTGGCTTGGCTAAAGCGTATTTTTCTTGAATGGCACTGGTATGACGACCAAGTTGCTGCAAGCCCAATTGGTTCATCTTTTCAAAAGGACCAAGAGGCCAGCGCAAGCCTACTTTCGCACCAATATCCACATCCTCTTTCGTCGCCACCCCTGCAGACACCAAATCCAGGGCAATCTGAAACACCACGCCCCAAAGACGTCTGCTGATGCTGTTAAAGTCGGTGTCTTGCGGCTCTCCGTTTAAATCCCATGGCTGACCACTTTCAACCTGCGGTTTGAGACGATTGGCCGAAGCGTAAAACGGACCGAAACTTTTTCCTAAAGTCGTCGAGGCATGCAAGGTAATGGGGATCCCGGTCACATTCATCAATTGAAATGGTCCCATACCCACACCAAAGGCTTGCTTCGCCGCCGCCTCAATCGTCGCAATGCTATAGCCCTCTTCATGCAAACGAACCGCCTCATTGAGCCATGGCACGAAGAAGCGATTGACCACAAAACCTTCGCAATCTTTCGAATCAATAGGGGTCTTGGCAATGCGTTCCTGAAAAGACCAGGCCGCCTGATAGGCCTGTGCGCTCGTGCCTGCATGGCCAATGACTTCAACCAATCGATTCTTCGCCGGATGAAAGAAATAATGTAAGCCTAAAACACGTTCTGGGCCATCGCTGACCACGGCTAAATCTGCCACCAGAAATGAACTCGTGTTGGTGGCAAAAATCGTATCCTTGCGACAAATCCCCGCGAGCTGCTTAAAGACATCCTGCTTAACCTGCAGGTCTTCAAAGACGGCTTCGATGACCAAATCAACATCTTTGAGATCTGCAAAATCTCCTGTTGGGGTAATGCGCGAGAGAATCGACTCAACTTGATCCCCGGTAAAGATTCTGCGTTCAATACCCTCGGTCAAAAGCGACTCAATATGCTTCTTGCCGCTTTCGGCGCGATCTTGACTCATATCACAGAGAAAGACCTCAACACCTTCGGTGGCAATTTTTTGCGCAATGCCGGAACCCATGTTTCCGGCGCCAATCACGGCTACTTTTTCTATCTTCATAGGCCGAGGATTTAGCAGTCAATGGGGGCTTGAGCAAGGGACAAAACACAGAACCCTTGCGCCACGCCCGCGCTCTTTCTCGGCCAAAAAAAAAGCCGGGTTTCTCATACGAAAAACCCGGCTTTAAATAAGCATAAAAAAAGCTCTTCTACATGCTCTTCTTGCCTTTTCCGACAACAGCTTTCTTGTAATAATCCTTGCGGGATATTCCAGAAGCCTTGGCTTTCTTAAGCTCTTCATCAATCAGAGCCTGGAAAGCTGGAAAAGGTTGAGCGCCACTTAAAAAGCGGCCATTCACGAAGAAGGCTGGTGTACCGCGAGCGCCAAGCTTAACCGATGTGCTCTGGTCAGCCTTAATACGCTTTTGATACTTGTTCGAGCTGTAGCAGCTCTGCCATTTCTTCGCGTCAACACCAATTTTGCCTGCATAACTTGTTAAATCAGCATCTTCGAGCTTACGCTGATTTTCGAAAATCTGGTCATGCATTTCCCAAAATTTACCTTGCTCACGTGCACACTCAGTGGCCATGGCCGTAGCCATCGCGCGCTTGTGGAACGAAAGTGGGTTGTGTTTGAAGACAATACGAACATCTTTGCCGTATTTATCCTGAATTTGCTTGAGAGTCGGACCGACTCTCTTACAGTAGGGTCATTGAAAATCCGATACTTCGATAATCGTGACCAAAGCATCAGCAGGTCCTTTTGCTGCAGAATCCCCTGCAGGAAAAGCATAAACCGTTTTAGGATCAGGTCCTGGGCGACGTTGCGGTTTTGCTGGTGCAGCCGGCGCAGCTTTAATCTTATCAATCTTAGCCAAAATATCTTTCTGAGTGGCCTTGATATCTTCGATGTCCGCGCGGGAAACACAGCCCGACAACACGCCAAGTCCGATCGCTAAACCGACTAAGAGTGTTAGGTTTTTAGACATAATTTATTCTCCATTGTTTTTGTGTACACAACAATGGGGCGGATCTAGCACAGCTCTTGGAGCGAAACAATACCGCCTGGGCCTTTTTAGAGACAAAGTCCAGAGCACATTTTAAACGTCAAGAATCCCGTTCGACGGTAAACACGAAGGATCTTTCCGAAAGGAGCACCGCAACGAAAATACACCCTGCGCCCAGCCACTCGAGACCACTTAAACTCTGACCGCTCCAAAACCAGGCAAAAAGGCAGGCAAATACCGGCTCAAAGGCAAAACAAAACGCTGCGCGCGTCGCGCTCGTATAACGTTGCCCGTAGATCTGCGCCAAAAGCGTCAAAGCGGTCGCAATCAGCCCCAGAAAAAGCAACTCGCCTAACGCGCCCCCGGATGTGGGTATCGATTCTTGCCAAAAGAGGGCAAAAACAAGCGAAAGTAGCGTCACCGTAAACATTTCAACACCGATCAGCACCAAGAGATGATCCTGGCGACACTTTTCACTCAGAAAAAGGATCTGCGCTGCAAAGGCCAAAGCACAAAAAAGCGTGAGATAATCCCCCTGCAGCACCTCAGGTTCAAGGCCTTGCCCCAACAAAAACATGATCCCAAACCCACCAAGAGCAACCCCCAGAAGTGTCCCGGAGCGAATCGGCAGGGCAAAAAACAAGCGTCCTAAAAAAGGCACCAGCAGCACCGAAAGCGCTGTAAAAAATGCGGAACGAGACGCACTCGTATGCGCCAAGCCTAAGGTTTGCAGGCCGAAGCCAGAAAAGAGTATGCCCCCTAAAATAAGGCCATGCAGCACTGTCTCGCGGCTCTGGCGCCAGTGCCGAACGACCCATGGGAGAAAAACGAGTGCCGCCAGGCCAAAACGTATCGTCATCAACATAAAAGGTGGCCAAAGCAGTAAAACATCCTTGACGAGAGAAAAAGTCGTCCCCCAAACAAGCGTCACCCAGAGCAAAACCAACTCACCACGAAATCGTTGACCTATAGGTTTGAAAACATTGCTCATCAAATCACTTAAAATGCCAATCGGAATATGAAATCAACTCTTTTCATGTACTCCATGTTTGACTATAATGGGCGATCAAACCAGGTATTTTCATGCCAGAATGAGAGACCCAAGTGTCCAAAAAAGAGATTAACATTGATGAAGCTTTTGTGAAGGCCTTGCCTAAAACAGATTTGCACGTTCATCTCGATGGCTCCCTGCGTATCCCAACCCTCATTGAACTGGCCAGTGACTACAATGTCGAGTTGCCCTCGTATACCGAAGACGGCATGCGTGAGCTTGTCTTTAAAGACCGCTACCAGAGTCTAGGCGATTATTTACGTGGTTTCCAATATACGTGTGCTGTCCTGCAAAGTGAAGTCGCCCTGGAGCGTGGTGCCTATGAACTGGCGATAGACAATCAAGAAGAGGGGGTCCGCTATATCGAAGTACGTTTTGCCCCGCAACTCCATACACATCGCCACCTGAGTACCTTGCAAGTGCTTAAAGCCGTCAATCGCGGTCTCAAAAAAGCCCGTGACGAATTCAATGCGAAATCAGAGGTCAAGAACGGCAAAGCACCCGGATTTGAATATGGCATCATTTGTTGCGCCATGCGCATGTTTCGTGAAAACTTTTCCGAATACTACGGTAATATATTACGTGCACACCAATACGCACCACCCAAACAGGTCTATGGTATGGCCTCGCTCGAACTTGCTCGAGCGGCCGTCAGTGCGCGCGATGACTATGGACTCCCCATTGTTGGCTTTGATTTAGCCGGTGAAGAATCCGGCTATCCTGCCGATGACCATGCTGATGCATATCATTTTGCCCATCGGAATTTTTTAAAGAAAACCGTGCATGCCGGAGAGGCCTACGGCCCTGAAAGTATATTCATCGCCATCACAGAGCTGCAGACCGACCGAATTGGCCATGGCGTAAGTCTCTTGTCACCTGAGCTCATTAGAGATCCCACGATTGCCGACAAAGAGGAGTATGTAGAGAAGCTCGCCGAATATGTGGCCGACCGCCGAATTACACTTGAAGTTTGCTTGACCAGTAATATGCAAACCGATCCGGACATTGGCGATTTAAGTCAACATAGTTTTAAACTCTTAAGAGAAAATCGTCTTTCCACGACACTCTGCACCGACAATCGCACGGTCAGTCATACCACTGTCACCAAAGAGATCCTGCTCGCCGTCAAACATCTTGGTTTAACCCCAGTCGACTTAAAATCAATTATTATATATGGCTTTAAACGCTCTTTCTTTCCTGGTTCCTACATTACCAAACGCGCCTACGTGCGTAAAATCATCGATTATTATGAGCATGTTGAAAGCCAATATAGAAAGCGACCACACAAATAGGTTCCCATGGTATTTAATCCTTATCAATCCTTGGTCTCCGCCAGTGCGACGGATAGCCCAACGCGACTCATTTATCGCCTTAAGTTGAGTGGACAGCAGCCGCAAATCCACATCTCCGCACACGAAAAACG
>JASMKV010000287.1 GCA_030749035.1 Myxococcota bacterium
CAAGCGTATTTAGTGGTGAGTTATGGGAAAGTCAAATCGAAATTCTTAAAAAAAATCGCGGGCGGGATAGGACACACTTGATCTCCCTATCCCATCCGCTTTTTGTCCAATGAGGGCTTGGAAGAAGACCATACTTTACCACAAAGTTTTCAAGCCGCTTTGGACCCCCTCCCCTTGTGCACTACCCGGGCCAGAGCTATACCGCTGAAATCGCTAGGCTTTTTCGGTTTAAGTGCTGGGGTGATGCAAAAGGACACACGTTTTTTTTGTGGGGAAGGCCAAAAGCTCCCCTTCTCTTTAAATCCATAGGATGCTAACACCATGCCCAGGAAATTTTGCTTGTAAGGAAAAAACAATGACCAATACCGCCAATTTTCGTCTTCATCCCAATACCTCTTCGCTTCTCTTGATCGATGTTCAAGACCGTCTCATCGCCAGTATGAAGCCGAAAGTCTTCGACAATGTCCGGGCCAATATCAATCGGCTAAGTCAAGCGGCCCAATTGCTGAGTGTGCATACGGTGGTGACCGAGCAATATCCTAAAGGACTGGGGCATACCGAAGCGGCCATTAAAGAAGGATTGCACCCGGAACTGCCTATCATTGAGAAAGTGGATTTTAATGCGGCCTGCGTTGAGGAAGTTAAAGAAGCGCTGCATGCCAATGCCACGGAAGAAGTGATTCTCACCGGAATGGAAGCCCATATTTGTGTTTTTCAAACCGCTATTGGTTGTCTCGAAGCGGGCTTAAGAGTTTGGGTGGCGATGGATGCGATTTGTTCCAGATCGAAAGACAATTGGCGACAAAGTTTAGAGATGATGCAACAAGCCGGCGCCGTGGTTGCACCCACCGAATCGATTCTTTTTGCCTGGCTCGGCAAAGCGGGTGGCGAAGAATTTAAAGCGATAAGCAAATCGATAAGGTAAATCGGTCGTCGGACTTCGGTTATCGGTAGTCGGAATTCGGATATCGGACTTCGGTTATCGGTAGTCGGAATTCGGATATCGGACTTCGGTTATCGGTCATCGGTTATCGGAATTCGGCTATCGGTCGTCGGCTATCGGTCGTCGGAAATCGGTCATCGGTCACTCGCCTACTCGACTAAGCTGCGGCTATCCTTGCCAGGCCCCCGCAGCAAGTCTCCGTATTGGCTCGCACGGTTATCGGTTATCGGACGTCAGTCATCCGACTTCGGGTTTCAGCTGCCTGCCCCTTCCGCACAATCTCTAAAAAGCGTGTTGCAACCATTTGTCTCTCTACAATCCGCACAATCTTGCAACGCCTCGGTACAATCCAGATTACAACTTCCATCACAAACCGTGCTCACCGCAGCACATTCGGTTGAACAAGATTCCAAAACACAGCTGTATTCGCCACTAAAACAACTCAAGCAACCTGAGCTTAAGGTTTCCGAACCAAGATGGTCCTCACTGACCAGACACTCAATCACACAAGCATCAGCATCCTCAGCAGCCAAACAACTCGCACCACATGTGGATGCGCTGGCCCGGGCTTTATCTTTGCCGGTCTTTGGTCCCCAACATTGGCCGGTGGTCGCATTCCAGCTGCACTCAAAACCCTGGGCCTCTTTGAGCACCGCACTGCCCGCATTGCAATTGGCTTCCGAGACTTCCGCTGTACAACTCTGATGGCCCGCTGCGCCATAAAGACAACCGGCCGCCTCACAGGCGCTCTGCCCGAAGCCACTGGCAAGAGCACAGGCGTTTAGGGTCGAAGCCACACACGCATCAGCTATCCAGGTGCAATCCTCCATCGCCTCACAGGCCGCGCCATCCGCCGCGCCCCCACAAACAGCCCCCGCACCTGCCATGCCGGCGCTGACACAGGCGCTGTTTTGCGCCACACCCGCGCATTCAGCATCGCTCCAGGCACCATCGCCAGAAAGTCCAGAGCCAAAAGCCGCATCGGATTCTCCGGCACAGAGCCCACTGCAATCGGCCGGACAAGAGGCAAAGCTTTCGCCATCATCACAAGTACCATTGCCACAGCCTTCACTTGGCTCTTCACTGCAATCGGCGGCACAACTCGTGACGGTCTCGCCACTCTCGCAAGTGCCATTACCACAGGTCGCTTTGTCAGACTTGCCGCAACTACTCAGGAAAAAAACGCTCCCCATAAAAAGACCAAAAACAAGTTTCTTTTTTGACAACATGCGCCCTCTTTCTGCTTAAACTTTGGGTGTAGTCCTCAATAAAACGAGCGGAAAAGGAATACCAGCAAAATCCTTC
>JASMKV010000288.1 GCA_030749035.1 Myxococcota bacterium
CGCAAGCCAGTCTTTGGTTTGAATCGTGTGTGGCCGCTCAAGCTCAGATCCTTGAAGTCATTGCTTGGTCTCTCATGGGGCAACTCTTCGCCCTTGCTTTGTGGCGTACGCGTCGATTCAGTGTTGTGGCATTGCTGCTTGTCGGAACATCCATGTTTTTGGGGTTTTGGTTGTTTGCACCACTGGGTGCGTGGCTAAGCGCTTGGGGGCGCGTCTTGCACTATTACTTTCTGGCCGGACCGCTGGCTTGGTTTTGTCTTGGTGGAGTAAGTTCGGTTTTTCTCGGTACATATCGCAGAGTTCATTTTCGCTTTAAAGGGCTTGCCCCTTTTTGTCTTGTCGGATTGACCTTATGTCTTACACCATTTGTCTTGTCGGGTTTGATGTCTCCGTCACCAAGCGGAAAAAACATTGTGCTGATTTCTATTGATGCGCTCTCGGCAAAGCATCTTAAGGCCTATGGATATCCGCGGGAGACAGCGCCCAACATCACGTCTTTCGCATCAAAGTCTCTGGTTTTCCAAGATGCTTACAGCCACAGCTCCTGGACGCTGCCCTCACATGCATCCATGTTCACGGGACTTGAGCCGGTACATCATGGCGCAAGCACCGAAGAGAGTATTTTAGAGAAACGCTATCATACCTTGGCAGAGGTCTTGCGCAATGCGGGGTATAAGACAGCGGCTTTTGTGGATGGGTTTTCCGGTTTTTTTCTCGATGATGCGCGAGGTTTTGCGCAGGGCTTTGACCTTTATGACCAAGAGGGCGGTGGCTCTGAGAAAATCGTGCCGAAGGTTTTAAGCTGGCTCACAATGCAGCATGAGCCATATTTTCTTTTTGTGCATCTTTATGATGTGCATTTGGATTATGATCCTGATGCGCAATCCAGGCGCCTTTTTGTCGACCCTGATTATCAAGGCAAAGTCGATGGCTACTGGACGACATTAACGGATTTAGGCTGTGACATGCATCCGAAGCAAGATACCAAGTGCCCCCTCGGTGAAAAAGATAAGCAACATCTCGTCGATCTCTATGATGCAGAAATTTATAACCTGGACAAAAACATGGCGCCCCTTTTGAGCAAGTTAAAGCAAAGCACCGATGCTCTGGACACGGTGGTTTTTTTTACAGCCGATCATGGCAGCGAGTTTTTTGAGCATGATGGATTTAATCATAATCAGCTTTATGAAGAATCCTTGCGGGTGCCATTGGTGGTTCGTGGGTTAGGACATACGGTGCCTGCGCGCAAAGAGCGCATCATATGGGGGGCCGATGTTTTCCCCAGTGCTCTGGATATTGCGCAGCAACCATGGAAGCAGGACATCGATGGGGTGAGTTTTTTTGCCGATTTGAGAGAGGAAAGGATTGTCACTTTTTCGGATGTGCACACATTCGGACTGCGTTTTGGGCCATGGAAAATCCTTTGCCCACAAGAAGAGCATCTTCAAGGTGCGCGGACGCCCGAGTGTCAGCTGTTTAATATTGAAGAAGATCCTGGCGAGTTAGAGGATCAATGGAAACGCAAAGCCACGATTTCCGAATCGATGCTGCTCTTGCTCAAAGCGAAGTTTTTTGGCGATAAAGCGCAAACGAGCCCTAAAATAGCACTTGATGAAGCAGCCTTAGAGCGTTTAAGGGCCTTGGGGTATTTACGCTGAAAAGAGCAATTGTCTGATAAGTTTAGGTTTTGTTGGGGCTGTCTGGGAGAGATCTTGGGAATCGTCTTTTGTCCTTGTCAAAAGCGCCTTGCATTGTGTTAAATGGACATAGGCACGGAGTCGAGTTGTGAATTTTGAGTTATCCCCAAATGCTTATCTTGAGGCGTCCTGGCAGCGTTATAAGGGGAAAACCGGCAAGGCCTCGACAGCGGCCTCAAGGACAGAGCACGTCATCAATGAAAAAGTAAGTGATCGCCATCTTGCGACCCCCACGCATACCAAAACATCGTCAGCATCTTATTGGTTGAGCAGTGATCACCAAAGACGTATTACACAACTGAATTCTCTTGAACTTGCGGCCAATGCGCCGAAGAATTCAATGGTTCAGGTTAAAGCCCATACCTATGTTTCGCCTGATCCGGGCAGCACAAGTCCGGGGTATTTTTCGCTGACCGACTATGTTGGTCGCGGCGAGGCTAAGGATTTGGTGGCCAATAATTTAGCGGGACAAACAGTCGCCCGGCGTGCTGAGCCTTTTGACTACGCCAAGCTTTTCTTGAGTTATGGTCTCTTGCGTTCATCAAAACCGATGAGTCAAGCAGGTTTTGGGCGGAGCATGCAGGCGGGGACGACATATTTAGGCGGTGATGGCGGGCGCTTTTATCAACAGCAGGCGAGTTCTTCGAGCGAGACAAATCGTTCAGGAACAGGTTCGAGTTTGATTGATGTTGATGAACAGTTTTCACGTTTACAATCGATGGATTCATCACGCACGCAGAGCATGTTGAATAAAGCTTACGGGCAGACGCGTTATTCTGGATACGGATTTTAACGTCTTTCGAGCTTCACTAAGTAAGTTCAAGTTTAAAGAAGCGTACTTTCAATGATTTCAATAATGGGGTTGTTGGGATCATCTCGCTTTAAGTGTGCAATGTCTTTTTCGACGGCAGAGCGTTCGATGTTTTTTTCTTCAAGCTGCTGCACGAGGCGATAGGGTTGAAGCGCATGGTAGGTTCGGGTTTGTGCCAGTTTTTGATTCGGGCCATCGGTGCGCACATAAATTAATCCGTGGGTATCCCAATGGATCAGTGTCCAATCATCATTCTTATCCAAGTGTGCCCGATGGGTTAGGCTGGGATTATATTCGAGAAAAAGCCATTCGAGTTGATGCTTTTGTGCCTGTTCTTTTAGAATGCCCGGATCTCTGAGGACCTGGGCATAGAGATTAAAGAAGTCGGCATCGTAGATGGTGTCGGCGCGGCCATCGATATAGGGTTTGTGGTGCGGCCAGAGATGAAAAATCATATAGCCGCCATAATGGTATTCGTTTAAGGGGTTTCCTTGTAAGTGATTCGGCGCTTGCAGCGCGCGTATAAAGGCCACAGATTGTTGTGGGTAGCGATTTTCTTCCAGTCCCAATGCTGGCCTGGAAAGAGGTGCACTTAAGGCGATGACCAGGGCCATGCATGCTGCAGAGATACAAATGAGATGTTGCATGCGACCCTGCCAAACATGCTTATAGGCGCCCAATGTTGATGCAATTAAGGGTATGGTGAAAAGAGGCAGGAGTGGTGCCATTCTGATACCTCGACTTAGTATCAGAAGTCCCAAAACGGCCAAGCCTGCTTGCCAGACATGATGTGTTTTTGTGGCCAGTAAAAACCCGATCAAGGTTAGAAGCAAAAAAACAATGCTTAAGGGGCTGGCGCCCATCATGGAGTCCAGATTGGTCGGCGCCCATTCACTTAAGTGTGTTCGAAATGAGCTTGTGGTGGTTAAATTGATGGTGCCGGCGATGCTGGCGAAACCAAATGGCGTCGAGAAGGAGGCCAGGCTGGTCCCGAGAAAGGCAAGGAGGGCATCTGTAGATGGTTTGGTCGTGGCGTGATTGATTTTAGGGTGCGTGCTGAGCCAATACAAAAAGAGCAGGGGCGGTAAGATCAACACGCCTCGGTGGCAATTTGCCAGGATAAGGGTAAGGGGGATGACCCAATAAATAGAGCAGTGTTTTTGGCGATGTTTTTCTATGATGATGAGGACCAATGCAGGGATTAAAAGAGAGAATATCTGTGGTCGCTCTGTGAAACGAAATTCCATGGATGGAATGGCAAGGGCCAAAAGGAGACAGGTTAAAGAGGCAGGTGCCTTGTAAATCTTGAGGCAAAGATAGGCCAGGGCACCTATCGTGAGAGAAAAAACAAGGGCTTTAAGGATGACGAGTCCAGCAACGCCAAAGAGTTGATAGACGCCGTTAAAGAAGATTGCAGAGCCTAAGTCCTGATAGGCCCACGCTGCATTGGCTGCGCCGGTAGAAAAGATATCGGTGCGGAGAATCTCTTTGGCCAACCAGGTTTGTTCGCCGAGTTTGAGATGCCACCAAAAGTCATAGCCGGCGATAGGGGTGAGGCCGTAGCGGAGCACGCCAGCACCCAGAAACAACAGGGCAAGCGCGTAGACAGTCTTACTCAAGGATGTTTGGGGGGAGATCTCCATTTTGAGTTGTAGCGTATAACTTTAGTATCGCTGGGCCAAGTTTTAGTCTCGTTGTGGGGATAACTTACATGTTAATACCAAGGTGGGATCAATTCAGGCATATTGCGATTTACTTAGAATGCTGATTTTGTTGAGTTTTGTTGCATTCTCGTGAAAATCGTTGTTTAATACTGGATATGAGATTTTCTATTCGACAAATGTTTATTGTGGGCCTCATGTTTTTGCCTCGTGCGGTTCTGGCCATTACAAACACTGCTGGACAGAATCAAGGCGGCGGTGGTGGCAGTGGCTTGGCCATTGTTTCTGATTCTTTAAGTACAGGGGCTGTGTGCTTGGTTATGCTGGTGGTGATGGGAATTTATTTGCTACGCGGTTTTTTGCTTAACCCAAAAGAGACATTACAACGCCAGGAATAGCATTGGCTTGAGACATGACTGAAACGCTCGCATCAGCGAGCATACGTGATGTGGTCATGTTGCGCATCTCTGTGGCAACATCGGCGTCTGTGATGCGGGACTTTGCGGCTGAGAGATTCATTCGATAGGTGGACAGATTGCCAATACTGACCTTGGCCCTTTGTTCAAAAGCGCCTAAGTTGGTACGCAGACCAATCAGATTGGGAATAAAGTATCGGTCAATGATGTCTAAGGCCATTCCGGCCCTGGAAGCTGTACCCATAGAATATGTATTGTATGGGGGCGAATCTACAAGTACACCCATAACGTGGTAAGCATCTGTTGAAAGGGTCAGCCGATCGTTATCTGAATTCATAATACCGACTTGAAAATCAACACTCACCGAACCTGAGTGATTCATGATCAATCGGCCGTTATACTGAACCGTATCTGAAATACGGTCGATTTCTGAGCCGATTTGATAAAACTCCATATTCATGGCGTTGCGATCACTTGAAGTCAGCGTTCCTTCGGTCATGCCCTGGACTGCTAATTCCCGCATGCGAACCAAAAGGTCGTATTGATTCTGATGTGCCCCATCGAGGGTTTCGACGTATGAGACGGCGGAGTGGGCATTAATTGTTGCGGCACCTAAAGAGCGAATATGCGCGTTCATTTTCGAAGAGATGGCCACACCGGCGGCATCGTCTTTGGCGCTGTTGATGCGTCGCCCTGTGGAAAGTCGCTCGATCGCACTGGTGAGCTGAGAGCCTGCCGTCATGATGCTGCGATGCGCTCTGTTCGCAGCGATATTGTTCAATAATGCTAGTGACATAATTTAACCGACTCTGCTTACCTCGATAAAAGTTGTCCCGTTTAAACCCGTGCCCTGCCAAGGCATCCTTACACCCACGCATCGTCTGATTCCTTGTGGTCTTGAGAAAAATTAAACAAAGCGCATTGAAACTTTTAAGGGGCCGATCGTTTTACTGATGTCGATAAGATAAGGCTTTGAAGTTGTTCTGCTAAAACGCAAGCCAAGGTCAGTTCTGGCCATATGGATTGCTCTTGATAGCTTTGCATGGCTTTTTGCAAGGCTTGACGACGAAAATGCCGGGCTCGGATGGCGCTCTTGGCGGGGGCAATGCTTCTGCTTCTGCTCAGATAAGGGGGCATGGTTTTACTCCTTGGAGGTCTTTGAGAAAAGGTTAAGCAAGCCTTAGGCCTAAAAAAAACCATAAAAAACAGGGTACTAAGTTCATCATGATGCATTTTGAGACGCCTTGTGCGGCAAAACAGGACATTTGCTCAGAAAAGGCAGGAAGGGCCATTTTAGGCTAAGCTTAAGCAACTGTTTTTGATAGGCTTTAGGGGGAAATGCGACGAGTCAAACGACATCTGGGCCGAGTGTTACGCCAACATTGTTATGTTGTGTTGGTGATGCTCGTTGTCGCCGGAGGCTGCGAAGAAAGGCGTGCGCCACATATTGTTTTGCGGGTTGAAGATCCGGTCCCCTTGGCCGATGGCGCCACGCAGATTGCTTTCGGTCGAGATCTTGATGATTTGAAAACATTGGCGCTTGTGGATAAAATTCTGCCTGCAAGTTTCACCCTTGTGGCAAAAAGTGCGGGCGAGTCGATGCTCTGGGTGCGTGCTTTGGACAGTCAGGGAAGCGTTTTGGCGCAGGGTGCTGTCGAGGTGAATTTTCGACGTCAGCAAAAAGACACTTTTGTCGTGAAGCTTTTTTCGACATGTGCTGGCGAGGCAGAAGATAATGGCGTGACGTGCATCCCAAATGATGCCCCGGAGGAAACCCAGGCCCTTTGTCTTCAAGGCGTTTGTCGGGTCCCTTCTTGTGGTGATGGTGTACTGTGCGACGACAGTGCGTATTGTAATTCACTTGGGACATCCGACACGGCGTTTGTGGCGGAAGAGTGCGATGATGGTAACACGGACGATACCGATGCTTGTCTTAACTCGTGTTTAGAAGCGCGTTGCGGTGATGGCGTTACACGGACTGATCTTGTTGCGCAGGATGATGGCTTTGAAGAGTGTGATGACGGCAATACCGACAACACCGATGGTTGTTTAAACACTTGTCTCCAAGCCCGCTGTGGTGATGGTCTGTTGCAGGCAGGGGTCGAGGCTTGTGATGACGGTAACGACAACAACAATGATGGTTGCGCAGGATGTGCGCTGAGTCATTGGGAAACACAATCCTTACTTATTGGGCAGGTGGCCAATATTGTTGCGCCAAGCGCGATGGTCCTACGTCACGTCGAAGGCATGGCCGCCGACCTTGATGGCAATCTTTATTTCTCGGATAAGGAGAAGCATCAGGTTTGGAAATGGCAGTCGGCAGAGGATACAACCGAAGCCACACTCGTTCCAATCGCCGGGACCGGTTATGCGGGGTATGATGTCGGTGTGGAGAGTGGCTTAGCGCTACAAATGCGCTTGAACGAGCCCGGTTCGATAGAAATTGATGCATTGCGGAATCTTTATGTGGCCGATGTGGGTAACGATTGTATTCGGAAAATTACCTCAAGTGGGATGATGTCGACCCTCGCTGGACAATGCGGGACGCAAACGGGGGATGTCTCAGCAGATTTTATCGGTTCTGCGACGGCGGCGAGACTTGAGGCCATTCACGATATTTTTTTTGGCTCTAATAATACGCTTTACGTTCTACATGGCAGTGCAGTCGAGGACTTACTTGGTGGTCTTGAGCCGTTTGTATTACTGCGGGCTATTGATCTTGAGTCTGGTCAGATTGAAACGGTTTTTGATTTGGTTGAAGAAGATGTTGATTTTGAAACAGCCTTTTGTCTTGACCTGATTTGCGCGCAGCTTGTCTTTTCTAGCAATATTGACTTCGTTGTTCATGAAGGTGAGCGTAAAACGCTTATTTTTACCGACCAAGGTGTTTTAAATGATAATCCGGCGATTCATCAATATGCAGAGCAGGAGGATGGGTCCTGGCTTTGGTCGGAGCTGGCAGGGAATCCTTTGGGCGTTGGGCAGCAGGCCATGTGTGAGCCCGCATCAATGTTTCTCCCTGAATGTATCAACAACGCTATTGGAGAAACTTGCGTGTGTCTTGATGATGATGACAATGCGATTTGTGATTACTGCCCAGACAGCAACCAGGATGGTTTATGTGATTATTGCCAGGATGGGGATGCTGATGATGGATTACTCAACGCGCCCATGGATATTTTCCTCAATGATGCCGATGAGCTTGTTTTTGCGGAACAGGGTACCTATCGCGTACGCGTTTTAGATTGGTTGTCGGCAGAGCCCCAGTTGAAAACCATCCTGGGTGGACTCACGCCCTGTTTGAGCGTTGATGAGTGTGGCTTTGATGGTTTGGCGAGCGCTGCAACCATCTCAGCCCCACGTGCTTTGGCGCAGGACCAATCAGGCAATCTCTATGTCAGTGATCTTGGCCTTGGGGTGATTCTCCAACACAGCGCGGAAGAGAGCCTCACAGTTATTGTCGGAAGCGAAGAGACAGAGAGTGCGGAAGCCAGCAATACAGAGCCGCTGCATACGCTTTTGGATGGTCCAGCAGATGCGGTCTTTTCGCCGAACAATGAACTCTACTTTGTGGACACACAAAATCATCTTGTTCGGAAATTGAACACTGATGGAGTGATTGAAAATGTTGCGGGCACTGGGGTTGCCTGCGTGAACCCAGCAGCTCTTTTGAAACCATGTGGTGATGGTGGCAAAGCTCTTGCTGCACAACTCAATGCACCGACGAGTATCGCTTTTGATTCAGCCGGCGATCTCTATATTGCTGATGCGGGAAGTTTTAGGATTAGGAAAGTAAGCCAGGCTCAGATCATCACCACCCTTGTGGGCAATGGGCAAATGTGCCCCGCGGAGGTGCCAGATGCAGGTGAAGCGTGTCTTGCTGGAAGAGTACAAATGAATTTCTCAAACGCGCGTTTAAATGCGCCCAGAGCTTTGGCGTTTGATGCACAGGACAATCTTTATTTTACAGAGCCGGACAGACATTTGATTTTTCGGGTCAACAAGGCAAGTGATTCTGAGGATTATACAGACATTGAACGCTTGAACGCCGAAACCTGTACGGCAGCAGGCACGCCTGAGACAGGCGCATACGCGTTATGTGATGCCGACGATCCAGAAGAAGCGACACTCGGGGAGATCCGCTTTAATACACCCATGGATTTGGTCTTTGATGCTGAAGGCAACCTCTTTGTCGCCGACACGATAAACTACCTCGTGCGAAAAATAGCTGTGCCGACAGAGTGCACTGAAAACTGCATACCGAGTGTCACGGCGTCTAAAGTGATACGCCTTGCGGGCGAGCCCGAAGTGGCTTGTGAGGCCGATACGGACTGTGGTGATGGTGGCGCTGCGGCACAGGCCGCATTGCGTGAACCGCGCGGATTATCCATAGACGCGGATGGAATCCTCTTTGTTGCCGATGGTGCCATGGTGCGGCAATTTGACCCTGGTGGGACGATCATTCGCGTTGCTGGAAATGGGACGCGTTCGACACTTTCCGATCAAATTGGTGATTTTGGGGATCCTGGGAACGCAACTTTTGGTGCGATTGAGGCGGTGGTGTGGCGTGCTGGCTCTGAAGCAAGTGCGAGTCTCTTTGCGGTCGATTCGGGCACGAACCGTATTCGCGAGATTACACTGGACGATACGCTATCTATTCAAACGGTGGTCGGAGAGGTGTACCCGCAAGGCGATGGGGTTTTAAGTGTGGCGCGACTTGGGGCGCCGCAAGATATCGCCTTGTTGAGTTCAGATGAGAGCAAAGATGTTTGGTGGATCAGTGATGGTTTGGAAGAGCGTGTCCGCAGTCTTACTTTATATAAAGATGACAGTGCAGATGAAGATGTCTTAACAACTGTTGTTGGCTATGCCGGTGGCTTTACTTTGGATCACGAAGTTTCGCCACTCCAAGTCGCTTCAGAGAAAGCACGACTGTTTTCTGGCGCGCGTGGTCTTGTTTATGATTCAATCACGCATGCGGTTTACGTTGCCGAGACGGAAGGCCACACGCTTCGCTGTATTGATGTTCGCACAGAGGGTGAGTATGTCGTGAGCACGGTGGCTGGAGTTTATGACGAGCCAGGATACGAGGCCAATCCCGATTCGGTGCTTGATACGCATTTCAACAATCCGATGGGGCTTGCGCTGCATGAGAATAACAGAATCTTATATGTTGCAGACAGCGGTAACCATATTATTCGAAGTATTGAACTTGGTGCGGCAGACCCCTGCGTCTTTGCAGACGAAGCAGGCTTCAATCTTGTAGGGGGGCAGCCAGAAACATTGGGCATGATTTTGGACGATGGCGCATTGGCCAGCGATTCTTATTTTAACATACCGACGGGCTTGGTGGCGGCAAGCGATGGCTCTCTTTATGTGGCTGATTCGCAGAACCATCGGGTGCGTCTTATTCAGTCCGATGGGACCGTTGAGACCGTGATGGGTGATGGCTTTCCGGGTGAGGGAGGAGAAGGGGCGCCATCGAGTGTGTTTCGGCTAGATAGCCCGCAAGGTTTGGCGCTTGATACATATGGTAATCTTTATATTGCTTCAGCATCTTCGATTCGTCAGGTGGGGGCAGGTGCTGATGGTATGGCTAGAGGTTCAGACACCACGGTCTATGTTTATGGGGCTCCGCCACGCATTAACATGCCGGAGAACATCAGTCTTTGTGTTCGCGGTTTGGCTTTTGCAAGTCAGGATTTTGTTGATGACACGCTCTTATTCACCGATGGGTGCACAGGTTTATTGGGCAAGGTTATGCATAAGGTGATTGATTCAGAGGAAGGCTCTTTGTGATTTTAACGTGTTTACATCAGCAAGTCTGGCGTTACCATGCTTTGTGCTTGAAGGTGGTTTTGACCAGCTTGATGCTTTTAAGCAGTATGGCTTGTGAAAAAACACAACCGCATGCGCTTTTAACCATTGAAGATCCATTAAAGGTGGCCGGCGGTCATCTTAAGTTTGCGATTGGCGATTATTTAAATGAATTGGAGACGGTCGATTTAAGTGCAGAATTCCCGGTGACTTTGACGATGGTTGCGGAAGTGACAGGGGAACGAATCTTATGGGTGGAAGCACGTGGGGAAAATGGCGAGATTTTAGCACGAGGAATTACGACGATTAATTTCAAACGCAAAAAACCCGAGACAAAAAACATTGAACTCTACGCGGTGTGTAAAAGTGACGGTTCTTCTGATGGGAAGGCCTGTCTAAATGTAGAATCTCCTTATGATGTGCGTGTTTGTCACGGT
>JASMKV010000289.1 GCA_030749035.1 Myxococcota bacterium
GAAATCCGATGACCGATGACCGATAGCCGATAAGCGATGACCGTGCGAACCGTTGTGAGACTGGTTGAGGGGCGCCACAAAGGCGCGCCGAAAGCTAGTCGATACAAGGCGAGTGGCCGATGACCGATGACCGATGACCGAAATCCGATGACCGATGACCGATGATCGATAACCGATGGCCGATGGCCGATGGCCGATGGCCGACATCCGATAACCGATAACCGATGGCCGATGGCCGATGGCCGATGGCCGATGGCCGATGGCCGATGGCCGATGGCCGATGGCCGATGGCCGATAATCTACTCCACCAACGCCAAATCACCACTTAGTATCGTATAGGCATCGCCACTTTGGCGGGTTTGCAATTGGCCATTGGCCAGACGCCAAATCGCCCCGGAAGCAAGGCCCGCCTTACCGCCCACATCAAATTCAGGCAAAGGAAAACTCTCCACAAAGCCATCAAAAAATTGCGGCAAGAGATAAGCAATCGTCTCTTCAATCAGCATGGTGACAATGATCTGATAAGCCGGGTTGGTCAAAGAAGCCACGTGCACATAAATATCCGGCTCGCTGGCGACATTTAAGGTCAAAACGTTGGTGCTGGCATCAAAACCCAAAGTCGCCCCGAGCAGGGCCGAAAGGTATACCCCCACCTCCAATGTGCCCTCATCGGTGGCGATCCCTAAAGCTTGCTCCGTATCAATATCGAGCGCCACATAAGCATCACCGATACCAATCTGAAAAGCTGCGGGGTCATCCGGATCTTCCATCAGCACTGGGGGCAAATGAAAGGCGAAAGACACGTCGACCCCTTGCGCACTTTCGCCGGTCAGCAGTTCATCCACCGCGCTCTGTGCCATATCGAAAGTCCCGCCGTACCAAAGCGCCCAAAGGATTTGGTTGAAGACATCATCTTTGATCCCCAAAGCAAAATTGGCAGAACTTGGCCAGGACAACCCATTGCCACTTTTTAATCCCACCCCTTTGGCATCGTCGCGAATGTTCTCGCCTACGCTCCCTGGAGCAACCTGGGCCGCAAGCTCGAGTACGGCTTGGCCTGAACCGGCCGGCCCGGAAAAAACCATACCGTCTAACGACGAGCTTAAATTCATCGTGCTGCTTAAGGGCTCAGGCACGGTAAAGCTGGCGTCCATCTCAAAATCGTTGAAAATTTCTTCCAACATGGGGGGAATTTCATCGCGTACTGTTTGTTCGAGCTCTTCTTCGATGCTGGGTTTAAAAATGTCCATCGCAATATCACCCAAATCCTCCAACAACTCATCAAGCCATTCGTAGCCCGTAAGAGTGAGGTTAACTACAGCGGGTGAATTTTCGGAAAAAGTAATCGCAATGTCATCTTCAGCGATAGATGCAACGACTTGACCGCCTACCATGCTCAGAGCGACTTTGCTTAAATCCACATAGATTGCTGTCGCAATAATATCCGCCGTCCCCTCAATAGAAGACCCAATAATGGGATCCAAATCAACATCAATGGGCAGCGAAAAATTGGTGATGGTAAGATAGAGACTCAGGCCGTTATCGAGAGCATAAAGATAATCGAGGGTCGGTTCATCATAGGTCAACGCACCTCCTTTCGTCGCGACATAATCAATCGCTCCAAAAAGTACAGAGCCTGAACCCAACTCTTGCGGAATCTCGCTGTCCAAATCCATCCCCTTAAGTACTTCCCAAGCCAAAGTTCCTAAATCATCAATATCCGAGCGGTTCCCGTCGTCGAGCACATCCTGGTCCAAATAGGCGCTCACCCCATGGGTAATGCTCCCGCTGGTCGAAGCAAAAGCGTCACTCTGTAAGAACGACTGACTCAAAAGGGTTTGATTACCACAGGCATCACCCGCACTGGCCTCAATAATATTAAGCCCCCAACGACTATCCATGCTTAAACTCAAATCCCCCTGGCCAAGCTGCGCCATTTTATCGACCCCATTAAAAGTAAACGCGGTGATTTCCGAAACCGTATCACTGACCGCAAGGGTCACATTTTGACTCGTCGACGATGAGACCACATAGGCTGCGCGCTCGGGGCTAGTGATGCTGATCGTCGGCCCTAAACCATCAACAACAAGATTAAAATTTTGTGGGCTTTGGATTGTCGCGCCCGTGGCCAAAACACTCGCATCCATAGACACACTCACCGCATACGCACCCTCTTCTTCGATCAGATGGCTGCCATCCTCCTGCAGGTTGATCCCCGTTTGCGGGGTTATCACCACACTTAGAGGCGGGGATTCAATCAGATTATCCCAGGCATCGTAGACCCACACCGAAAGCGGCAGTTTATCCTTAAGCGAAAAACATTCTGTCGTCGGTAAATCGACCTGCCAGCTGTAGGGCGGCCCTGGTTCAACCAAAAGCACCGCAGGGCTTTCATCGCCGGCCAAGGTTCCTGGGACATAGCAAAACACATAATAGGTGCCGGCAATCTGAATATTATACGTCCCATCACTTTGTACCTGTATGTCTGCCATAGACGATGTGCCATCAGGCGATGAAACAAAAATCGCGCTGTCTTGTCCATCGACCGTGTTGCCATAAACATCGGTCGCGGTGCAGCTCACACTGAATGTTTCATCGGGTTGAATGCTTTCTGGGCTCACCCATGTTTGACTTTGTGTCACCACTCCTGGCGTGACTGTGAAAATGGCCGGCGTATCGTCGGTCAAATCATCCTTCATACAGGCCACAGAATAACCGCCAACAAGAGTGCCGCGAATGGCATAGCCCAGTGTTGATGAGCCATCGATTGAGATCGACGCATCACTTTGCACGCCGGTGACCTCGGCTTCTTCGAGCACATTGCCAAAAGCATCAAGCCCCTGACAAAACACATCCACCGGCAGCCCGGCAGCCGCACTGGCGGCGCTTAATGTTGTTTCAAGATTGGCGATTTCCGCTGGGATAACCGTGATGCGTTTGCCTTGTGGATCACGCACCACCCCATCCCCGGTCTCACAGGTGATGTACATTTCTCCAGCTTGGGTGGCCTTGAGCGTGGCCTTATTGTCTTCAAGCTGCGTGCTGTCGGCAGCAGGTTCCGAAAAAACCACGACCGTTTGATCGGCAACAACCTCACCATCACGCCAAACCCGGCATTCGACTTCAAAATCCTGTCCCGCCACCACCACCGTGCTGTCCATGACCGTCTGCACACTGCGACCTTGCGCCGTGGGTTTATTTTGCTCAATATAAGGACTTGTACGACCGGGACGACGCTCATCACCGCAAGCATAAACGCAAGCCACTAAAGTCAAAATCCAGAGATATCGCATGATCTGAGAAGATCTTAACCAAGCTTCAAGCAAAGCGCAAAAGGCAATTCGTCTCTTTTAAGAACGATAGAGATCGTGTTTTTGAATATAATCGGCCACCGCAAAGGGCACCAAAGCGCCAATATCCTTGCCCTGTGCGCACAAGCGACGAATTTCTGAACTTGAAACCTGTGGTAAAGCCGGTAAAAGCGTCTCCTCGCTGGCATAGCCAGATCGTCCCAAAACAACAATCGGCAGCATTTTTTCCAGATCTTCCCAACGATACCAGGATGTCTTTTCCTGCAAAATATCCGCCCCAACAATCCAGGCAAAACGCTGCTCGGGATGTTTTTTCTGTAAATACTCCACAATATCAAAAGTCCGGCTCGAACCACATTCCTGCTCGGCCAAACTGATGTCCGTACGCCCATCAAAAGGTCGCGCCAAACACTCCAGCATCGCCTTGCGGTGCTCATAAGCAATCAAAGACTTGCCCAAAGGATGTGTCACAGAAGGCAGAAGCCAAAGCGCATCGGCTTGCAGGGTTTCAAGCGCATAAAGACAGGCCATTTGATGACCCACATGCGGCGGATTAAACGAACCGCCATAAAGTGCAATATGCCCCTTGAGATTCACCGTTAAATTTCTCTTCTCGATTTAAGTCCAATGCTTGACACGAACGAGCCTCCTCTTTATCTAGAACACAAATCACTGAGGAAAACAAAGATGACCAAAGCGCAATTAATTGAAAAAATCCATAAAGACGTTGCCCGTCACCTTAAGAAAAAAGACACGACTGTGATTATCGAAGCCGTCTTCGAACAGCTGCACAAAACCATTCGTAAGGAAAAGCGTTTTAGCTACCCGGGTTTTGGTACCTTCCACATCCAAAAACGAAAAGCCCGAAAAGGTCGCAATCCCTCAACTGGTCAGGAAATCATTATTCCAGCCACCAAAACTGTCACATTTAAACCCGCACCGAACTTTAAAGCCAAACTCTAAATGCAACACTTTTTCTCAGCCACCATCATCGGCATGCTTTTTCTTACCGGCTGCACAGAAACAAAGCTCAATGCACCTTGCACAAAAGACGAGCAATGTGGGCCTGGCTTTGACTGCCATAAACAAAAGTGCCTCAAGGTCTGTACAAAAGATGAACAGTGCCCAGAACAAATGCACTGCTACAAATATCACTGTCTACCGGGACAAAAACCAAATCCGAAAACCCAAACGACAACCTCTGTAGATTTACCCAAGCAAGAACTCATCGAAAAACAAGCGCTGCGTCGTGAATTTGAATTGATACGACAAAATCAAATACAGATCCAAGACGCCCTCAAAGAGATCAAAAATGAACTCAAAGAAATGAAAGCGCAAAGGACGCCTTAAGAAGCACTCTTCGTCGGTTTCTTCTCTTTTTTCGTACTTTCTTTACTTTCACTGGTTTTTTCACTTGTCGATTTTTCATTTGTCGATTTTTCTGAAGAATCAGAAGAGCTTTTTTTATCCTTAGCCTTCTGCTCTTTGCGGGCATAGTCCGTAATGTACCAGCCTCCACCTTTGAGGATAAAAGATGTATTGCTCATCACTTTAAAGGTACTTTTCGAACCACAACTCTCACAGGCGGGTTTGGGATCGTCTGCCTTCTGTAAAACCTCTGTAATCTGTTCACATTTTTTACATTGGTATTCGAAAATGGGCATCTCGTTCTCCTGCTGAGCCTAAAAGGGCATTAAGGGCTGCCCCATCGCTAAGCGATACAAAAGATAAAAGACCGTTCCACCACCGAGCATACTTAAAACTGCCGCCAGAAGAGTGGTCAACACGCGCGGACCGGATTTATCGGGCGCCGAACCCTCTTCTTGCGCTTTCTCTGATCGTAATAATTCTGGAGGGATCGTATGTTTTTTGGATAACTCATCAAGCGTCACAATGTTCGTCCCTGACTTTGTCACCCGGGCAGAATTCTTCGAGTCATCGTCAGCGATGGCGATTGGCCCTGAAACGGCAACTTCTGTGGGGCCTAAAACTTTGACCTTCTCTCTTTCGGCTTTTGACGGCGGCAGCGGCATATCAATTTTTGTGGCATCCGTTGGACGCTTAGGCGCATTCTTAAGTCTTTTATCGGTATTCAGTGCTGCAATCGCAGTCATAAGCTCCATCTCTGATTCTTCACTTTTATCATCGTACTGCTCAACAAAGGGCGAAGGCGCCACAACGGTTGCATCATAAGCGGCGGCAATTTCAAGATAAGAATCCTTATCCGCCTCCACATTTGGTGATGCATAAGCATCAGGGACATTGATTTCATCCATGCTCACAATAGAGCTTGGGATTTTGACCTGCTCGGTCTGTGGATAATCCTGCTTTGGTGGGAAAAGCGAAGAGAGAAAGCTTTCCATATCGGCAAGCGGCACATGCAGACTCGCATGCAAATACTGTATTTCACGCCGCACAGTTTCCGCATTTGCGTAACGATCTTCAGGTTTTGCCGCCAGCATTTTAGCCAGTATCGACTCGATACCTGGATGCAAGTCATGACGATATTGACCCACTGGGCGATATTTCAATTTGATAATATTATCGTATGTATCCATCTGAGAACGCCCTGTAAAACAAGGTCGCAGCGTCAACATTTCATAAAAGATAATACCCAGCGAGAAGATATCACTTCGTCGATCGAGGGGCTCGGCCCTGGCCTGCTCTGGGGACATATATGAAAGCTTGCCCTTTAAAGTGCCGGCCGTTGTTTTTGCTTTTGAGATTTCGTGCTTGGCAATACCAAAATCAACAACTTTGATGCCGCCACGCCAAGTGGTGAAAATATTTGCGGGAGAGATATCACGATGAACAACCTTTAAATTTCCTCCCGTATCGGTTTTTAATTCATGCGCATAATGCAGGCCGTCCGCAACCGCGGCGATAATCGATAATGTGATCTCCAAAGGTATGGTTTTCTTAAGCTTCAAGCTTGTTTCTAAAACCGTCGCAATATCCTGGCCGTCCAAATATTCCATCGCCAAGCAATATTGGCCATCGACTTCATCGAGTTCATACACTTGAATCAAATTAGGATGATTTAAACGCGCCGCAAGACGCGCTTCGTCTAAAAACATTTCTGTATAGGTTTCATCACCAACAAGATGTGGCAGCATACGCTTAAGCACCACACGCTTTTCAAAACCCTGTGGCCCTGCAATGCGTCCAAGAAAAACTTCGGCCATGCCGCCCATGGCTAAACGACGATCTAAAAGATATCGCCCAAAACGTGTCGGCTGGCTCAATACCGTCTCCTTGGCTGGCACATTCTAAACAAGAACCCGCTCTGTTTTTAGTGCCCGCTCTTCCATCGGTTCCTGCAAAAGTGTATCGCATGCGAAAACGCTACGTGCTACTGCTAACGCTTTGCCCTCTTGGCTTTTTAACAGTATTGCCTCGTCTCTGGCAAATGCTGGAATACTTAAATTCTGCACATCCTCAACCTTAAGCTGATGTCCAGAGCAAACCATACGCTCAAGATGTGAAGAAAGCTCAATCGCCGGCATGCTCATTAAAGCATCATCCATACTGAGCAATGCGCCTTTTAACGCGCCTTCCTGGGTCTCCATATCCTCCAGGGTAAGGGCTTGGGAAAGACTAAAAGAGCCAACCTCCAGCCGTCTTAGGGCTGTTAAATGAGCACCACAACCAATTGCCCTGCCAATATCATCAGCCAATGTTCGTATGTAGGTGCCACTCGAGCACTTCACCCTTAAACGGCATTTCGGAGCGTTGAAGTCCAGAAGCTCCAACGAATAAATGTGAATTTTTTTTGCTTCTCGCTCTACAATCTTGCCCTTGCGCGCCAATTTATAAAGTTTTTTGCCCGCTATTTTTTTCGCCGAATACATGGGTGGAATCTGTTCAATATGGCCACGAAAAGTGTCGAGCACTTCTTCGAGTTGATCTGGCGAAAAATCGACATCTTTATGTTCTACAACACGGCCATCGGAATCTAATGTGTCGGTGGTGATACCAAAACATAATTCCGCATCATAAGACTTGTCCTGTCCCGTCAAATAGCGGGAAATTTTCGTCGCTTTACCTAAAAGCAGAGGCAGAACGCCCGTGGCTAAAGGGTCCAATGTGCCCGCATGCCCAACCCTGCGTTGCTTAGTAACACGACGCGTTTTCTGAACAATGTCATGGGAACTTAACCCCGTCGGTTTATCAATGACTACAATACCGTCCATTTGCGACCCTATTTTCGACGACCTTTACGGCCCTTGCGACCAGATCTTTTGACTGGCTCTTTTGAAGCATCAACCATCGGCTGCATCCGGGTGCGCAAAGTTTGTGCTTCAACATATTCATCATCAGAATTCCGCTCTGGTAAGTCCTGCTCACCGTCTTCAATGGCCGCAATAAGTTGCTCGATACGGTGTGCTTCTCTTAAGCTTTGATCTGATTTGAACATCAGTTTGGGCGTGTAACGTAATTGCAAACGCTGACCTATCACTTTACGCAGGTAGCCCACGGCCGATTCTAAGCCGACAAGCGATTCCTCTTCCTGAGTTTTGTTGCCCAGGGACGAAATATAAACAATGGCACTTTTAAGATCGTCTGTCAGTTTGACTTCTGTCACGGTCACAAAACCGATCCGTGGATCTTTCACGCCATCAAGCAAAAGCATACTCAATTCTTGCTTAATAAGCTGGCCAACCCGATCGGCGCGTTTATGCTCATTTTCCTGAATCATATTTCAGCACGTATTTCGCACATTTTCGGTTGTCAAGTCCGTGCTTCTTAGCGCATACCCATTTTATGAAGTTATTTGGTCTAAGTGGCGGTATTGCAAGTGGCAAGAGTACCGTCCAAAAGATGCTTGAGGACCTGGGTTGCAATATTATCGATGCAGATCACCTCTATCACCAGTTGCTTGAGCCAAGTGCGGGTGAACCAAGCCCATTGGCCATGAGCATCAACGATATTTTTCCACAGAGCCTAGGCCACGATGGCTCTCTTGACCGGGTTGCTTTGGGCAACATTGTCTTTCAAGACCCTGGTGCACGCAAGAAGCTTGAAGCCATCGCCCACCCAGCTGTCGCCTTGGCTTTTACGGAACATGTGCAGAAAAGTCGTCGTGAAGGCAAAAATCACTGTATTTACAGTGTACCCTTGCTTTACGAAAACAAGCTCGAATCCGGGTTTTCTGCTGTCATTGTGGTTTGGGTGCCCGAACACATTCAAAAGCAGCGCTTGGCCAAGCGCGATAACCTCTCAGCGCAAGGTATTCAGGAAAGACTTGCCGCCCAAATGTCTCTTGATGAGAAAAGACAAAAGGCCGATTGGGTTATTGATAATTCTGGCTCACAAGAACAAACCCAAAGCGCCGTTCATCAACTTTGGGCGCAACTGGGGTTAAAATAGAAAATTTGCCTCGTTTGTACAACTAAGGCTATGAATAGATGTAGATCGTATGCTTGGTAGAAGAAATCACTATGACTTGGTTGTGATTGGTGGTGGCCGTTCGGGTTACCGTGCAGCCCTTTGCGCCAGACGCGAGGGCGCCAAAACAGCACTGGTTGAAAAAAACAAGCTCGGTGGCCATGAACCAGCCTCAGGACGAGCTTTGATCGCCCATCTACAAGACTACATTGCTGAGCAACCCTCTCCCCCCGATTATCCCACAACACGTGCATGGCTACAGAACGACCAAAAGCGCATCGCCCAAACTTATACCAAGGAAAACCTTGAAGCAGAGCATATTGACACCTTTTTTGCCGCTGCCACCTTTGCCGGCACCAACCGCCTCGAAGTGGGGGATACTTTTCTAAGTTTTGACAATGCTTTGATTGCCACCGGCGCGCATCCTATCGTCCCTCAGATTGAAGGCATTCGTGATATTGGCTTCATCACGCCACATCAACTCTTCGAAAGCCCCAACGCCCCAAAACATATTATCTTTTTAGGCTACACACGCCTGGTCTGCGAACAGGCACAAATCTGCAAAGCGCTTGGCATCAAGGTCAGCATCATCAGCTTGAGTCCCTATCTGGTGCCGCGAGAAGTTCAAGAAAGCAGCCGCTTCCTCAAGGACTTGTTTGTCAATATTGGTGTTGATCTATACTTGGGTGCCAGCGTTCAGCACCTGGAAAAATGTGATGGTCAAATCACCGCGCACTTCGATCGAGGCCAAGGGGTTGAATCCATTCAGGCTGACCAATTGGTGCTCGACTGGGGCACACTCTCGAATCATGAACATCTCGATCTTGAAGTCGCCGGTATCGATTTCGGCCGCAATGGTATTTTTGTCAATGACCACCTACAAACAACCAATCCGCACGTTTTTGCCGCCGGTGAAGCCTGTACCTCATTCCATATCAAGCAAGCCGACGATCTGATGGCCTATATTGCCGTAGGCAATGCCTTAAGCAGCGGCAAAAAGAAGTTTGAGCGCCGCGCCTTAACACGATCCATTCTGACAAAACCTGAAATTGCTCACGTTGGCCTGACGGTGACTGAGGCGCAAAGACAGGATTATGAAATCGATATCCTGCATATTCCCTATGCCCAACAAGCCCCCCATAACGAGAATGGCTTTGCCCAATTGGTTCTTAATCGGCAACAACAAGGACACATTCTTGGGGCCACCCTGGCCGGCCCTGGCGCCCGTGAAGTCATCGGACACTTTGCATTGGGCCTGCAAAACAAGCAGAATCTGCTGGATTTAGGCAAAATCTATTATCCACACGAATCCCGATCGGCCGTGATTTACGCTCTATACCAGGCCTTTCTGGAAAAATATCCGATCTCCGGCCTTAAAAAATGGTTGCCACGTCTGGCTGGATGGCTCCCATAACCCTTAAGTCTTGAATTATTCTTTGGTTTTTCACTTTTCGTCCCGGTGATTGAACGTCTTGGGACAACCGCAAAGCTTTCCTCAAAACCTCCAACCTTGCTTAAGTTATGATTTTCGCGAAAAAAAAACGCCCAAGAACAACTTGACTAGGTGCCCGCAAATCCATAAAGAGGCGGCAAATTTGCAGCTCCTCGTCTCCACCACGCCGGGGATGGAGCATATTATTAAACACTTTCAAACGAGGGTATACACATGGCGTTGGAAACAACACAGAAGACAGATATTGTCGAAAAATTTAGATTGCACCCAACGGATACGGGTTCACCAGAAGTACAGGTCGCATTGCTTACTGAACGCATTGTCGGCTTAACAGAACATTTTAAGACGCATAAGAAAGATCATCACTCTAGGCGAGGTCTGCTTTTGCTTGTAAGTCAGCGTAAAAGCTTGCTGACATACCTGAAAAGCAAAAACGTTGAGCGTTATCAGTCTTTAATCAAAGCACTTGGTATCCGAAAATAAGCGTATCCCTGCACATAAGCGCTATCTACTTCAAAAGTACTGCAGGAAAGTAAATGGAAAGGTTTAGGAAAAAAAAATGAATGTCATAGAAAAAACAGTAAATATTGATGGAAAAGAGATTACATTTCAAACAGGAAAAATGGCCAAACAAGCTTCAGGCTCTGTACTGGTAAAATCTGGAGGCAGCGCCATTTTAGTCACAGCGCAAGCCAACAGCGAGCCCAAGCCGGGTGTTAATTTTATTCCTCTCACAGTCGACTATATCGAAAAGATGTATGCCGCCGGACGTATTCCCGGTGGTTTCTTCAAACGAGAAGCCAAGCCACGAGACAAAGAAACACTCAACTCGCGTTTGATTGACCGTTCGATTCGCCCACTTTTTCCAGAAGGTTGGCGTTGTGAAAGTCAAATTGCAGCCACGGTTATCTCTGCAGATCCAGAGCACCCTACCGATGCGCTCGCATTGACTGGGGCTTCATTGGCCCTGCAGCTTTCAGATATCCCTTTTCAAGGTCCTATCGCCGGTTTACGTGTGTGTAAAATCGACGACAAAATGGTCTTGAATCCTTCTTTTGAAGCACAAAAAGAAGCGACATTGGATATTTTTGTGGCGTGCTCAAAAGAAGCCATCATCATGGTTGAAGGCGGGGCTAAAGAAGCCAGCGAAGCCGAAGTCATTGATGCATTGCTTTATGTACACGACCAATGCCAAGTCTTACTCTCCATGCAGGATGAAATGCGGGCTGAGGCCGGCAAAGAAAAAAGAACGGTTGAAGAGGCTGTTGTCGATGCCGATTTACACGCCAAAGTCAAAGCTGTCGCGATGGACAAAATTGTGCAGGCCTACAGCATCAATGACAAACTTCCACGTTATGCCGCATTGGATGTCGCCAAGAAAGAATTGCTGGCAACCCTGTATGCGGAAGATGCAACGCTTGAAGAACGCAAAGGTGAAATTAGTGAAATTTTTTCTGAGCTCAAATCAAGCTATGTGCGTAATCGCATCATTGCTGAAAAAATTCGTATCGGTGAACGTGGCTTGGCCGATATCCGTGCCATTGACTGTGAAGTCGCGACTTTAGAGCGCACACACGGCTCAG
>JASMKV010000290.1 GCA_030749035.1 Myxococcota bacterium
AGCGCCGCGTTCAGGCCCTCTGGTCGTTGATTCGGAGCCAAGAGGTGTAACCGTGGCATTTTTAGGAGAAGGGGGGGCCGAGTTAAATGAGCGTTACGGCGCCCGAAAAACCCCGTTCACGATTCAGGAAGGGATTTTGATTGGCACACCCATTGTGGCGAGATTTTCAAAGTCGGGCTTTATTGAAAACGAACGTGAGTTGCCTCCTCTTGAAACAGATGTTCGTCCAGAGCCGCTTTTTATGGAATTGAAGAAAGAAATTAAAGGCGATGCGGTGGGGACTCTGATTATCTTTTCAAAGCCACGTGGCGCCCGTGTGAAGGTCGATGGAACTTATGTCGCCGGCGAAACGCCTTTAAATAATGTTTATGTGAAGGCCAAAGTGTTGCATCAGATTGAATTCGAGCTTGCGGGTTTTAAAAAACGCATTGAAACAATTATGGTGCCGGCAGGGCAGCAGAAAGTTTTAGACATTGAGCTGAGCGTGGACCCCAATGCTCAAGTGCCATCGACGCTTGGTTCAGAAACGGGGGGCAAGATGGGCGAGACAGGGGCGCCTAAAGCTGATGCGGCACAAAAGGTGGACAAGGCGTCCAAGCAAGAAGCAGACAAATCAAATCAAGCATTACCGCGTTTGCCATTAAAAGGGTATTTGACTCTGGATGCGAATGTTTCTTTAGACGTTAAACTTGGTCAGCGTTTTATCGGTGCCACCCCTCTTAAGGCAAAGGCTCTAAAGGCGGGCAAACATAAGCTGCGTTTAGAAAGTGAAACAGAGGGGTTTTATTTTTATAAGAGCGTACATATTCGATCCGGCAGAACGGCATCTCTCGACATTCAACTGGATAAAGGAAAGCTGGCGACGAATGCAAAGCCTTGGGCAAAAGTAAGAGTTGGCACCTCGTCAAACAAGGACACACCGGCACGTTTCGAACTTTTTGAAGGTACTTATAACGTTGAGTTTGAGTGCCCTAACAAGGAAGTGCTTTCGCGCAAAGTTTCCATCAAGCCAGGGTCGACCAGCTCGGTGAGTGTGGATTGTAACGCCAGCAGACCTTAAGTTTAATTGGTCTCTTCAAATTCCGCATCAACCACATTCGTTGTATTATCCGCAGTCGTTGAAGGATCGGGTATATCTGTATTGCCTGGCGCATCGCCAGGAGTTGCATTGGCTGCGTCTGGAGCCGCATCTTGATAGAGTTTTTCAGCCATTTTATGGCTGGCGCTTGTTAAGGCTTCCATCGCTGCTTTGATCGCATCAACATCACTGCCGCCAAGGGCATCACGTGTGTCTTTAATCTTTGCTTCAAGATCTGTTTTTAACTCTGCATCAATTTTCTCTTGATTGTCACTGATGCTGCGCTCAATTTGGTAGCAAAGAGAATCGGCTTGATTACGAATGTCGATTTCTTCTTTCTTTTTCTTGTCTTCAGATTCGTTGGTTTTGGCGTCATCGACCATGCGTTCGATATCGTCTTCTGAGAGACCGCTGCCCGCCTCAATACGAATCTTTTGCTCTTTGCCGCTGGCCTTATCTTTTGCCGAGACGTGGACAATACCATTGGCATCAATATCAAAGGCAACCTCAATTTGTGGTATGCCGCGCGGTGCAGGTGTAATCCCATCGAGATGAAAACGTCCCAATGTGCGGTTTTGATTGGCCATGGAGCGTTCGCCCTGAAGCACATGCACTTCGACAGAGGGCTGATTGTCGGCCGCAGTTGAAAACACTTCACTTTTCTTGGTGGGAATGGTGGTGTTGCGGTCAATCAATGTTGTCATGACGCCACCAAGGGTTTCGAGTCCCAGAGAGAGTGGAGTCACATCAAGAAGCAGTAAGTCCTTGACGTCTCCTGACAAGACGCCTGCTTGTACAGCCGCACCGACAGCAACAACTTCATCCGGGTTGACAGAGCGGTTGGGCTCTTTGCCGAAAAAAGATTTAACTTTTTCAGAGACCACTGGAACACGCGTTGAGCCACCGACCATAAGGATTTCGTCAATATCGGCCGCGGTTTTACCGGCATCACTTAGTGCCTGAGAGCAAGGGTTAATGCTGCGCTCGACAAGGTCATGTATCAGGCTTTCAAATTTCGCCCGGGACAATTTCATGTTCAGATGTTTTGGCCCGCTGGCATCGGCAGTCAAGAAAGGCAGATTCACATCGGTTTCCGAGACAGCACTTAATTCAATTTTTGCTTTTTCAGCGGCTTCTTTGAGACGTTGCATCACCATCTTGTCGGCAGAAACATCAATGCCTTGATCTTTCTTAAATTCTTCGACGAGATAATTAATGATGCGATCATCAAAGTCATCCCCACCTAAGTGGGTGTCGCCGTTGGTGGAAAGGACTTCTACAACATTTTCTCCAACTTCTAAGATAGAGACGTCAAAAGTTCCGCCACCCAAGTCATAGACGGCGATAATTTGATCTGATTTTTTATCGAGTCCGTAGGCTAAGGCAGCAGCAGTAGGCTCGTTCACAATACGTTTGACATCAAGTCCGGCAATTTTACCGGCATCTTTAGTCGCTTGGCGTTGTGCATCGTTGAAGTAAGCCGGTACAGTCAGGACAGCATCTTGTACCTCTTCGCCTAAATAGGCCTCAGCGGCTCTTTTAAGTTTTTGTAGAACCTTGGCGCTGATCTCTGGTGCAGCGTAATCCTGACCACCGGCGTGTACGGTGACAACATCATTCGCGCCGGCTTTGACTTGATAGGGCATACGCTTTGTTTCTTTTTCGACCTCGTTGATACGACATCCCATAAAGCGCTTGATCGAATAGACCGTGTTTTCTGGATTGGTGACCGCTTGGCGTCGGGCAATTTGTCCGACCAAAACCTCGCCATCTTTGGCAAAACCCACCACAGAAGGTGTCGTTCTGGAGCCTTCTTCATTGGTGATGACTTTAGGGTCGGAGCCCTCCATAATCGCCACAACACTGTTTGTGGTTCCTAAATCGATTCCAATCACTTTGCCCATAAAAATCGCCTCCTTAGAGTTCATTTGGCCCTTTGGGCCCGTCTTTTGTCGACTTCGACGTGGAGCTAATATGTTCACTCAAAGGGAAGTGTCAAGGGCCAAAAGACAAGCAAATCAAGGCTTGTGCTTTGCTGCTGGGCTTGGCTTTGTAATTAAAAAGTCCGATTTTCTCCATCGAGTAATCTTTAATGATTTTAGGGGCTTGAATCACAGGCGTTGGGCGTATACAAGCGGGCAGCAATATGAGCACAAGGAGCTTCAAGATGGTTAATGGCTGCAAGGCTAGTCTGTGGGTATGGTTTTTGGTTTGCTTGCCTCTGAACACACTCTGGGCGGCAGAGGGGTCGAGTGTTGTCGATGCGGGGGATGAGGCAAAGGAAATCTCTTTAAGCGAATGGGATACGAAGGATTGGATGCTGATTAAGCCGAAGGTCACACGTCTTGAGCTTGATGGTTATTTTCGTTTACGCGGCGACCTTTTCCGACGCTTGGATTTGGGCAACGGGGTGGTTTGGGATGGCACAGAGCGTTATCCAGCACCTCCTGATGGCAAAGCCAACGTGACTGGCACAAACATGCGTTTGCGCATTGAGCCTAAAATCAATATTTCTGAAGGCATTCAGATTATCTCGACGTGGGATGTTTTTGACAATTTAGTTTTTGGCGGTACGCCAAATTCTGATCGTCCCACAGATACTTTGACAAGCACGCAGGTCTCGCCTTCTGGCACAAGCGCCTTGAACGATTCTCTTTATGTTAAAAGAGCGTATGCACGCCTTTATGCAATGAATGAGCAGCTTGAAGTTCGTGTTGGACGTATGTCAGATCATTGGGGTTTGGGTGTTTTTGCCAACGACGGTGATTGCTTTGATTGTGATTATGGGAGCGTGGTGGATCGAGCAGCGCTCACTTTTAAGATTGCACAACATGTTTGGGTGCCGATGGTTGATTGGTTGGCCAATGGTCCAGTGATTACGCCTTTTGGTGGGGTTGGTGGTCAGCCATTGGATGCTTTAAATTCCGACGATGCCATGCGCTACTCTCTGCGTATTGTGAAGACAGATCACGATGATGATATCCGAGAGTCTGTTCTCAAAGGACAAACGGTTTGGAATTATGGTTTATGGAACGCTTTGCAGCGACAAGATAGGGGCTTACGGGCGGCTTATTATGCAAGTAATGATTTAAGTGCGAATGCAGCAGTGAATGCAGAAGATGATGAAAAGCGCGACGCCAATATTTACTTGGGCAGTGCTTTTTTGAAAGTTTACCGCGGCATTTTAGAGTTTGGTCTTGAGGGCACGGTACTGGCGGGATCCTTTCGTGACAAATTTGTGGATACGTCTGCTGAAACAACCGAAGCGACCAATGTGTTACAGGTCGGTGGTGCCATGGATGCGACTTGGCGTTTTGGTGGGGACTATGAAGGCACCACGCTTTCATTAAAGGCAGGGGGCGCGTCTGGAGATTCGGCAGCCGGTTTTGGTGCACTTGATCAAGCAGCAGGTCAACGGGGAGCGAGTGTCACGGGAACCGATGATTATAATCTTAACAATTTCCAATTCAGCCCTGACTATCATGTTGATCTGATCTTATTTCGACGCCTTTTAGGGACGGTCACCGATGCGTGGTATGTGCGGCCGGAAGTTGGGTATCAGTTCAACGAACGCGTGAATGGCGGATTGGCCGCAATTTATTCACAAGCTTTGTTTAAGCGTTCAACACCGGCGTACGCCGAAGGCGAATCGGGCGAAAACCCTTTGGGTTTTGAAGTGAATGTGCATCTTGATTACAGTTCAGAACCGCTGGCGGGCGGTGGTGTGGTGAAGACCGGCTTGGCTTACGGCTTTTTGTTCCCCTTGGGCGCTTTTAAGAATCGCACCCTTGAACTTGAGGAACAAGATCCAGAATTTGCGCAGACCTTACAGGCGCGCCTCTATTTAAGCTTCTAGCGGAGAACCTTTTGGACCATTTCCAACGCAATGCACAAGGCGTGTTGGCCGCAGAAGAGGTGTCTCTCAAAGACATTGCCAAAGAATATGGAACGCCGACTTTCGTTTACGCGAAGGCAACAATAGAGCGCCATGTCAGAGTTTTGCGTGAGGGTGTTAAAGATGTACCCCATAGTTTGTGTTATGCGATTAAGGCCAATTCGAATCTGGCTATCCTTGAAACCCTGGCCGGCTTAGGTTGCGATTTTGATGCCGTTTCGATTGGTGAGTTTGTTCAAGCTCTGAAAGCAGGGGCAAAGCCCGAGCAGGTGATCTTAAGTGGTGTGGGTAAACGTGATGATGAAATGCGCTCAGCTTTAAAATGGGGTGCGCGATATATCTGCGTGGAATCTATTGAAGAGCTAAAAGCCCTTGAACAAATTGCTTGTCATGAGAAGGTTTGTGCGCCGGTCGCGGTTCGGGTGAATCCGGATGTTGATGCCAAGACCCATCCTTATATTGCCACGGGTTTGAAGCAAAATAAATTTGGCGTGGCCTGGAATCAAGTGCATGAGCTTTATCGTTGGGGCCAAGAGCGCTCGGCTTTATCTTTGATTGGTGTGACCTGTCATATTGGCTCACAATTAACAACGATGGACCCATTTATTGATGCCGCCAAGCGCATAGGCGTTTTGGCAGGAGAACTTTTAGAGCGCGGTGTGCCTTTACGTGATGTGGGGATGGGCGGGGGATTAGGCATTCCTTATACCTATGAGAATCCACCAACACCGAAGGAATATGGCCAAGCTTTAAGTGATATTTTAAAGCCTCTTGGGTTGAACCTGGTTTTGGAACCGGGACGTGTCATTGTCGGCAATGCGGGTATTCTTCTGGCGAAAGTTGTGCGCATCAAAGAAGGCTCGGAGCGCGTGTTTGTGATTTTGGATGCGGGGATGAACGATCTTATTCGTCCGGCACTTTACCAGGCGACACACCGACTCGAAAAAGTCGAAGTGTCTGCTGCAAACCACGCGGTGGTGGATGTTGTGGGGCCGATCTGTGAAAGTGCAGACACTTTTTTAGAGCAGGAGTCACTTGGGAGCATGGAGTGTGGTGATCTTGTCGCCTTACGTTCGAGTGGCGCTTATGCATCGGTGATGGCATCCCATTATAATGGTCGTCCGCATGTGGCGGAAATTTTGGTGGATGGGAAGCGCGCGCAGCTTATTAAAAAGCGTGAATCCATTGCAGATTTGTGGCGTGGTGAATTCCATTTGCAAGGCGATGCTGCAGATAGTACGTATCCACTTGAAACAGGGAGTATAGACGATGAGTGATAAGCCAAACGATTTACGAGGAACTTTTACGGCGCTGGTAACGCCTTTTAATGCGGATGGTTCGGTGGATTACGGTGCACTTGAAGCGCTGGTCGAAGACCAATTAAAAAAGGGTATTGATGGCTTGGTGCCTTGCGGCACAACCGGTGAATCGGCGACCATGAGTGCGCAGGAGCGTCAGGATGTGATTCGATTTGTGGTCGAAAAAGCTTCTAAGCGCGTTCCGGTTGTCGCCGGCGCGGGTTCAAACAATACGGCTGTCGCCATTGAGCATCAGAAACGGGCTCTCGATACTGGTGCGCAGTATGCTTTGGTGGTGACCCCTTATTATAATAAGCCGACGGCAGAAGGTTTGTATCGACATTATAGTGCGCTGCTTGAAGCAGTTGATATCCCCATTATTCTCTATAATGTTCCAGGACGCACAGGCTGCGATATGTTGCCTGAAACGATTGGTCGCTTGGCCAAACTCGATGGTATTGTGGCGGTCAAAGAGGCCACGGCAGATCTCGACAGGGTTGCGGCGATTCAATCTCTGACGCAGGGTAAAATTGCGTTACTTTCAGGTGATGATGGAACCGCATGCCCATTTGGTCTTTTGGGCGGCGATGGTGTGATTTCAGTGGTGTCGAATGTTTTACCCAAAGAGACTTCGGATATGATGCGCGCCGCGCTTTTAGGACAAGTCAGTCAGGCGCGTGAAATACACAATGCTTTACGCAATATGATTGCCGCACTTTTTATTGAATCGAATCCGATTCCAGTCAAGGCGGCATTGGCGTTGCGCGGACAAATTGCTGAAAATTATCGCTTGCCTTTGTGCCCCATGGCACAGGATACACGGCAGGCCCTTGAAGATGTGATGCGCCAGGACGGTTGGCTCTAGGAGTTTGATGATGCGGTTATTTTCTCTCTTGTTGTTGAGTTTGTTGCTTTCTTGTGGAGGCGTTGTGCCTGAAGAAACCTGTACTTCAAATGACGAATGTTTTGAGAATTATGTTTGTGCGCCGGCGGAAACCGGTTCCTCAGAAAATATTTGTTTGCGTTCTTGTTCGGTGGATACCGACTGCCTCACGTCTCAGGTTTGTGACACCACATCTTCAGCCTGTCGCATGGACACAAGTACAAACGAATCTTAAAGCCTCTGAAAAAGCTCACTTCGAATCATTTGCTTCGAGTTGCAGCAACGCTTCTTGCGCCGCGTTGCCTTTTCCCTCTTCATCTTTGGTTGTAAACCAGGCTTCTAATATTTCCAGAGCGCGTTCTTTGGTGGTGAGTCGATTCGATAGGCCGATGACGTTTGCATGGTTCCAGATGCGTGCGCCTTGCGCTGTTTCGGGATCGATGCATAGGGCCGCGCGTATGCCACGCACTTTGTTTGCCGCCATGGTGATGCCTGTTCCGGTCCAACAGAAAAAGATGCCTTCGTCGCATGAACCTTGTTGTATTGCTTGCGCAGCTTCATCGGCTGTGGCCACCCAGTCTTGCTCTCGCCCATCGATGAGACTTCCATAGCGCACAACTTCGTGTCCGAGCCCTTCGACAAAGGCAACCACGGCATCGTGGATGGGATAGGGTTCATCGCTGCAGATCGCAATTTTCATGGTTGGATATTTTATGCTCGCCGTCGTCGATTTCTGATGAGACCTAAGGGGATAAGCACAAGCCAGGCTCCAATGGGCGCAGCGTGACAGCCACTGGCTTGTTCTTCGGCGCGTGTCACGGCAGCCAAGGCGTCGACTTTACCGTAGCCCCAATGGTGATTCGGGGTTTGGCCCGTGTATGCATCGTGCCGGGCGCTTTCTTGTAAAATCTTTTTGACCTTTTTTGGGGTCAAATCTGGATCGGCTTCCAGCATAAGGGCGATCACACCGGTGATATGGGGTGCGGCCATGCTCGTGCCTTGCATCAGGCTGATTTCTGGATGTCCATCAACCAGTGGTGCATTGCTGTTGTAGGAACGGGCCGATGCAATGGTTTTACCTGGCGCAGAAATATCTGGTTTGATGCCAGTAAACGCGGGTGAAAAGGTTGGACCGCGACTCGAAAAACTTGCCAGTGTATCAAGTTGTGCGGGATCATTTTCCACTTCCCGTGTCGTATAGGCACCCACGGTGACAATGTCAGGTGAGGTGCCGGGAACCGTCACCGATGAATTCGAGTCGCCAGATATCCACCCGGGGCCAGATGATTTGGCAAACGAGACTTGCCCATAGCGATAATTTTTTTGCGAGAGCCAACCATCAACGCTACCGCTTCCGCTGACGCGTAAGACAAGCGATGCGTCAGCAGGCATGCGTTGCGCTTTTGCCGGGTTAATGA
Source organism: Myxococcota bacterium (assembly GCA_030749035.1). Classification (GTDB taxonomy): domain Bacteria; phylum Myxococcota; class XYA12-FULL-58-9; order XYA12-FULL-58-9; family JASMKV01; genus JASMKV01. The sequence continues at coordinate 8,573 of JASMKV010000290.1, forward strand.
TCAGCATGCGTTGGGCGAGTTTTCTGCTTGTATCAAATTCTAAGCCATAACTCATGTCCGCCACAACCGTATCATTTAAGCGTAAGCGACTGTTCATGAAGTCGGCTTGTGTCGATGACAAAGGCAGTGCGGCAATGACTTGATTATCGACATGAACCTCTACGACAATGTCGATCTGCGTTTGGGTTTCACTCCAAAGTTCGACGATGATGTCGTCCGATCTGCCCCAAGGCATGTTTTCAAATTTGAGACGCTGCGTTTGTGTGCTCAGGGGGGTTTTAAAATGGGTGCGGTTTTCGCCATCATTGCCAGCGGCGGCGACAATGATTTTTCCGGGGCCAACAAGTTGGGCCAAATAATTTTCCAACGGTGATTTTCCATCGTGGGGTCCGTAATGGCCGCCAACGCTGACGTTTACGACCACAGGTTGATCGCGTTTTTCGCCAAGTTCAAAAAGGAAAGCCACCGCATCGGCGACGCGCGTAAAGGCTTGCGATCGTACCAGGGCAATATCGGCTTTGGGGGCAATGCCCGAGTAGGCCGCGCCACCGGCAGCAATCCCCGCAACATGCGTGCCATGACCTATGGGATCATCGTGTGGACAATTTGCCTGGCGTATATCTTTTTTGTTGCAGAGTCTGCCATAGCCGAATCCTTTTGGTGCACGATGTGTTGTGTTTTGACTGTCTTGATCCCATATGGCGACAACACGCGATTGCATCTTCTCGTCCATAAAAGTGGGATGTCCAAGATCGATGCCCGTATCGACAAAGCCAATGAGCACGCCCTTGCCTTGATGCTTATGCGATAGTGTTGCGGCAAGATGGACTTGATCAGCCTGAATATCCTTTTGGCTAAATTCGAGCATAGGCCTGTGCGGTGGGGCTAAGCGCATCTCAAGACCGGTTTGAGAGCGCAGCAGGGTTTGCAGAGCTGTGGCGGATAGATTGACCGGTTGCCAACGTTGGCCATGCTCTTTAAAGCCCAGGCTTTTTAAGAGTGCTTTGGCTTTGGGGGTTTGCGCGCGTAGAAAAATCGGCAATTGCTCAGTACCGTAATACAGAGGTTCAGCGACCGCGCGTTTCCACAGCTGCATATCGATCTGTTGGTTTAAGCGGGGGGTATACTCCACTTGGAATTGATAGAGTGGTGCGCCAAGCGTAGAAGCGTAAAGTATTGTAGCTATTAGACAATGCATTGTTATTTCTTTGATTGTACCGGTGCTTTAAGCCCTGTCAATGTAGGTGCATGTAATTAAGCCTTTTCTGCGTAATCCTTTTTGACCTGTGCGCCAAGCTTCGCTATGAGGGTGCGGCAACCACGTGATATTCCATGGAAACTCGGAAAGCGAAAAGGATAGATCTGCATGTTTAAAAAAAGTCTCGTTACCTTGTGGGTATGTCTTTTTCCGCAAATGGCTTGGGCTTCTGCTGAAGGTCCTTTGGGAGAGCGGGTACCGGTATGGAGTGTGGTGCCTTTTGCGCTTATGCTTTTAGCGATTGCCGTGTTGCCTTTGGTGGCCCATCACTGGTGGGAGAGCAATAAAAACAGAGCGATTGTTTCTTTTGGGCTGGGGATACCCATGGCCATTTGGATGTGGGTTTTGGATTCTCATGCCGTATTGCATGTGCTGCATGAGTATGTGGCGTTTATTATTCTCCTTGGTTCACTTTTTATTATTTCGGGTGGAATTGTGATCAGGGGATCTTTGGCAGGGACGCCGAAGGTGAACACGATTATTTTAGCCATTGGTGGACTCCTGGCGTCGTTTATTGGAACGACCGGCGCTTCGATGTTGCTCATCAGGCCCTTGATGCGTGCGAATGCAAAGCGCGAGCGGCAGGTTCATATTATTGTCTTCTTTATTTTTCTCGTAAGTAATATTGGTGGTTTGCTGACGCCCTTGGGCGATCCGCCACTCTTCTTGGGATTCTTGCGCGGCGTGCCTTTTTCCTGGACCTTTAGCCTGGCGCCGCAGTGGCTCTTCCTATGCTCGCTTGTATTGATCATGTTCTATGCTGTCGATGGTTATTTCATGAAGAAAGAAGACCCTGCAGCTCTTGTGGACGATGGTCCCAAAGAAAAGCTTGCCATCGCAGGCAGCCTTAATTTTCTCTTTTTAGGTGGCGTGGTTGTGACCATCCTTTTGGCCGGGACGTTTAAGGAATCACTCTTTTTCGGGTTTCAGGAACTGGGTATGAGCCTCATGGCGGTGCTTTCCTTAAAGCTCACCCAAGGTGGTTTGCGTGAAGAGAATTCCTTCTCCTGGGCACCCATTATCGAAGTGGCGGTGGTTTTTGCGGGCATTTTTGCGACCATGATTCCGGCTTTAGCGATTCTCAATGCACGTGGCTCAGAGCTCGGATTAACCGAGCCTTGGCAGTATTTTTGGGCCACCGGAATACTTTCCTCTTTTCTTGATAACGCGCCAACCTATCTGACTTTTACGGCGACCGCCAGCGGGCTCTTAGGTACCGATGCGGCGGATTTGAGCCAACTTCTTGGTTCGGAGCAAGGGGTTGCGTTGCTTAAAGGGATATCACTTGGAGCGGTGTTTATGGGTGCCAACACCTATATTGGCAATGGACCGAATTTTATGGTCAAAGCGATTGCTGAGGAGGGTGGAGTGAAAATGCCGTCTTTCTTTGGCTACCTGGGCTATAGCGTGGTTTTTCTTTTTCCTCTTTTTGCACTGGTCACCTTTTTCTTTTTGCTCTAGTGCTACCTTAAAGAGACGCGATGGAAACAAATCTTTATCGGCAATTGCCGCAGGTAAACAATCTTGTTGATGCGGACAGTTTGCGTTCTGAAGTTGAGCTTTATGGCCGTGATGTGGTGGTGCGTTCGTGTCGGCAGATTATCGATATGGCCAGAGAAGAAATCAAGCAAGAGCATAAAGTTTTGTCTGAGGATGAGTTGATTGGCCATGTTAAAAAGCATCTTCTCGAACACCCGTTTTTATATCAACCCGTGCTCAATGCGACCGGTGTGATTTTGCATACCAATCTTGGTCGTGCCCCCATTTCGGCGCGGGCCTGGGAGGCCATGCAAGCGGCAGGCGGTTATTGCGATTTGGAGATGGATTTAGGTACAGGCAAAAGAGCCTCAAGACAGCGTGATGTTGAAGCGCTTTTGGAAAAAGTGAGTGGTGCACCAGCCGGCATGGTGATCAACAATTGTGCCGGAGCCATTCTTTTGAGTCTGGCTGCGTTGGCCGGAGAACGCCCAACAGCGATTTCCCGTGGACATCTGATCGAGATTGGCGGTGGTTTTCGTTTGCCCACCATTATGGAGGCCAGTGGTTCGCCTTTGTTAGAAATAGGGACGACGAATCGAACGCATTTAAAAGACTATAAAGAAGCATTGGAAAAATCGGCAGGTCTGATTTTGTTGGTGCATCGTTCTAATTTTGTCATTGAAGGTTATGTGACCGAACCGGCACCGCAGGAGATCATCGCTTTGGCAAAAGAGTTCGATGTTCCTGTGGTTTTGGATTTGGGCTCAGGCGCTTTGGAAGATCCAGGTCAGCACGGATTACCCGCCGAAGACACGGTGACCCAGGCGCTTAAGCAGGGCTTTGATGCGGTTTGTTTTTCAGCGGATAAACTTTTGGGTGGTCCTCAGGCCGGGGTGATTGTGGGCTCTCGCGTGGTCATTGATAAACTTAAAAAACATCCTTTAGCCCGGGCGCTGCGGTGTGACAAAGTTCAATTGGCGGGGGTTTGCGCAACACTTGATCTCTATGCTCGCGGTGAAGCTAAAACACAGATCCCGATTTGGCAAATGATGTTACAAAGCCCTGAAGCATTACGTGCACGGGCCCTTTATTGGTGTGAAAATCTTGGTTGCGGTGAAGTCTTCGACAGCCCTGATGCGGTCGGTGGTGGTTCGTTGCCCGGTGAAGTGTTAAAGGGCGTTGCTTTGGCCTTGGATGTCGAGCAGCCAGAAGACTTTTTGGCGCTTTTGCGTCGTCAGGAGCCAGCCATTGTTGGTCATATCCGCGAGAATCGGGTTTTATTTCACCCGCGAACGATCCTGCCTGAGGATGACGAGAAAATCATAACAGGTCTCAAAGCTGCGTTGGATGCATGATGCGTAGGGTAGTTGTCGGTACGGCTGGTCATATCGATCACGGAAAAACAACATTGGTTAAGGCGCTCAGTGGTGTGGACACAGATCGTTTAGGCGAAGAAAAGCGTCGTGGGATCACGATAGAGCTTGGCTTTGCACCCTGGAAGCTCGGTGATGAGCTGGAGGCCAGCATTGTTGATGTGCCGGGGCATGAAAAACTTGTGCGCACGATGGTGGCAGGCGCAGCAGGTATGGATGTTGCGATTGTGGTTGTGGCTGCAGACGATGGTGTGATGCCGCAAACGCGCGAGCATTTGGATATCTTAAGATTACTTGATGTTCAAAAAATTGTTGTTGCGATGACAAAGATTGATCTTGTCGATGAAGAGATGTGCCTCTTGGTTGAGGATGACATCGAGAGTGTTTTAAAAGAAAAACATTTTGTTGATGTTGTGACCATTAAAACATCGAGTCAGCAAGGCCATGGTCTTGACGTACTTAAAGATGAGGTGGTGCGGCTTTGTGGAGAAACCATCAATAAGTCGTCGCGTCCTTTTTTGATGCCCATTGACCGCGCTTTTGTGCGCGAAGGGCATGGTACTGTGGTGACCGGAACACCTTTACGCGGTGAGCTTGCTTTAGGTGATCATGTCGAGGCTTTTGGGGCAGGGGCCAAGCACGTGGGGGAAGTCAAGGTTCGAGGTTTACAAAACGTTGGTCAGGCGCTCGAACGCGTTTGTGCAAATATGCGCACCGCAATCAACATCAGTGGAAAACATGCGCATCACTTAAAACGCGGAATGAATCTTTTTAAAGATGGGGCATATCTTTCAAGCCAACACTTGGTGGTCTGGTTGGAAACGTTGGCTTCTGTGGATACATTGAAAGAGCAAACTTTGGCATTGCACTTGGGCACAGGCAGCCAGCTTGCGGAAATGGTGTTTTGCGTGGGGAAATCACTGGATGGTGAAGGCTCAGGCGGCGCTTTACTTCGCCTCAAAGAGCCGATTGTTGCTTTTGCCGGACAACGGTTTGTCTTGCGTAAGCCAGGCGCAGAAGGTCAGGCAACGGTTGCCGGAGGCTATATTGTGGACCCCTTACCCGCGCGTGGCAAAGGTTCTGTGGAGCGTGCAGGGCAATTGTGCGCATGCCGGGAGGATGACCAGGAGAGTTTGTTTTTAATGCTTAAGCAAGCACGTGCATCAGGCTTGCATCTGCAAGGCCTACGGCAGCGCTTGCGGGTTGAAAATCTCGAAGCCTTGCTGCAACATGCAGAGGGCGAAGGTGCGATTTGTCGCTGGCCAGACGGGGATAAGCGTTGGGTGTTAAGGCAGGTGGTGGATGCATTGCTGGCAAAAACAGAGGGCTTTTTAAGTGACCACCAGCGCCAAGAGCCTCTTTCACAAGGCTTAAAAGAAGCTGAACTTGTCGCTCTTGTGGCGAAGCCGGAGCAAGAATTGCTACAAGCCATGCTCAAGTCTGGTTTGGTTTCTAAAAAAATAGTCCGCGAGGAAGCATTTTGGCGCTTAAGCTCGGAAGGCAGTCTCTTGGATGCCAAGGCGAAGGCCGATCTCGATAAGATTCTTGAGATGTATCAAAAGGCAGAGAACATGCCACCTTTAGAGGCTGAGGTCTTGGCACAGGCAGGGATCTCGGCCAAAGAATTCAAAGCGCTGGTGGATTACCTTGTGGCGGATGGTAAGTTGGTGAAAGTTAAACCAGGCCTCTATTACAGTTACGATACGATTGCGTCTTTAGGAGAACAAGTTCTGCAATATCTACGTGAGCAAGATGAAATGGCGGCTGCAGATTTTAAGGATTTGGCCGGGGGGATTTCCAGAAAGTGGGCGATTCCTCTTTTAGAATATTTTGATGCGAAAGGCATGACTGTGCGTGTGGGCAATGCGCGAAAGCTCCATCCTAAAATGCGTGAGGCGGGAGTGTAGGTGAATATGTGGGGACAATATTTGCGGCAGAGCGTGGTTTATTTTTTAGGCCTCTTCTTTTCGACACATGCCATTGCAGCGCCCCGTGTGCTTGTGCTTGTTGAGCAAAATGAGCCCTCAGCTGTGCGCCAAGAGGTGACGACATTTTTGCTTGAAAATAAAGTTGCTCTTGTACCAGAGGATGGTCTTCCCGAATTAAAAATAGATGTTCTCGATAGCGAGACAAAAAACCGTCTTTTACAGCTTGAAGCGTTGCGCCAAAGTGCAGAAGAACGGTTTCTTGATTTTGATTTTGTAGGGGCGGAAAAAAACTATCTTCAGGCACGGGAGATTGGTGAAAACTTTTTTACTTACCGAGGGGCGATTGAAAATCTGATACGCATATATATTAAACTCGGTGAGGTTTATGGGCAACAAGAGCGCTTTGATTTGCGTGATGTGGAATTGACGAAAGCACTTGTTCTTAAGCCGCAGCGGGAACTTGATAAGGCTGAATTTGCGCCGCAGTTTATTGCTGATTTTGAAAAAGTGCGATTCGATTTAGCGCATAGAGGATATGCTATTCTGAATATCAAAAGTGTGCCGGAGGGCGCAAAAGTCAATCTTAATGGCCAGCATCTATGTGAAACGCCATGTGTTTTGAACAGTATCCTGGCCGGTGTGCATTTTTTAAACATAGAGGCTCAAGGCTTTCGCCCACACTGGCAACGCATTGAAATTGCCAATGGAACCATGTTGCCGCTTAATCTCTCCCTGGAACGCGATGCTCAAGAAGCAGAAGATGTGCTCAGGGCTGTGGACTTACGTCGGGATGCTAAAGCGCCTGTGCAAGAGAGGCTTTTGGCGCTGATGCAGAAGCATCAGGTTGATTTCGTGATACGTTTGTACGCGCAGCGGATAGACATTTTTCAGACCGATATGGCGCAATGGCAATCGGAACTTGTCGGTAGAGGGCGAGAGCGTTGGCAGAGTCTTCTTGAGCGTTTAAAGTATGTCAAAGTAGAGGCGCCCAAAGAGACATCTTCAACACCCTGGTATGGGCATTGGTCGATACCGCTTGGCGTGGGTCTTGGGGTTTTAGGCGCCGGTGTAGGGACGTATTTCCTGTTGCAAGAGCCGAATGATGTGATCCATGGGGATATTCACCCTTAGGAGAAAGCCTTTTTAGATTTCGAGTTCTTTCCAGTCGCCGGAGAAGAATTTGATCGACGTGGCGATAAGCAATATCATCACATAAAGGCCAGGGCCTGCGTAAATACCACTCAAGCCAAGATCGAAAACAATCCCAAAGAGATAAGCGATAGGACTCATAACCAAAAGATGTAAGCAAAATTCGACATACATGACAAATTTTGCATGTCCGATACCGTAGAGCATTTGTGCGAAAATAACCGCCATGGCGATAAAGCCCTGGAAGGCAGCCATGCCTTGTAGGGTGGGGGTGGCGATGGCAATAATTTGCGGGTCACTGTTCACCAAGGCCAGGATGTTTTCGGGAAAACAGTAGAGGATAATACCGTATATCCAGGCGAGATAAGCGCCAATCTTGACCGCATTCCATGCATATTCTTCTGCCAATTGGGGTCTTTTTGCACCTAAACTTTGTCCGACCATGGCGGCGGTGGCCGAGCCAAAGGCCAGGGCTGTCATGAAGGTAAGCATGACCACGGTCACAAGGACTTGATTGGCGGTGGCGATGACAGGATTGCCCGGTAGAGCGTGGGCATCATTAACGCGCCCGACAACCCAATAAAAGGCTTCAAAGCCGGTCATCACAACGATGGTGGCGACGCCGTTAGGGACGGAAAGACGTAATATCTCCATCAGAACATTTTTGTTCAGGCGTCCAGAGGCATAGTATTGATATTTTTGTCGAAGTGATTTTTTTAAGCTCCAGACAACAAGTATAATCAAACCTATATAGGCGGAAATGACTGAGGCAATGGCGGCCCCTGGGGCGCCCATTTGTTCAAGGCCCAAAAGCGGAGAGCCGAAGATGAATATATAATTGAGAAAGACATTGAGTATGTTCATGATCAGTGCGGCGACCATAAACATGTAGGTGCGCCCTGTGCCGTCAAAGAAGCTCTTGTACGAAAAGGTGCAAACCATGGCACCAATACCAAGAAAGCGTAAATTGATGTAGTCGACGGCCGTTTGGGCCACGACTTCGTCAGCATAGAGTGCAAACAAAATGGGCTCGGCAATAAGCAGGGCAATACCGGTGGCCAGAATGCTTCCGATGATGGCCAGGAGAAGAGAGTTGGTCAGTGTGGCGCCTGCATTGTGCTCCTGTCCTTCACCGACACGCCTTGATGTAATGGCTTGGGTACCGACCCAAAGCGAACTTAAACAACCACCGACCAGCCACATGATGGGCAGCGAAAGACCGATTGCGGCTTGTCCTGGGTTGGCAAGTTCTTTGGGCAGATGTCCAACCATGACCGTATCGAGAATGTTGATGGCAGTTTGCGTGAGCATGCCAAGGACAACGGGCATGGCCATTTTACATATTTCAATGCAGAGCGAAGGATTCAGTCCCAGCTTGGCCAGGCCCTGTGGGGGCCGTGGTTCTGAAACCTTGAGGAAAGTAGCGGTTTCCTCATCATTGAATGGGTTCTCTGGGGCTTCCATGATTGGCGCGCAAGCTACCTCAATAGAGAGAGTAAATACAAGGGCTTCGTCAGCGAGTTCGATTTAAATTGATCTAAAAAGGCAGGCGCATACCTTGGCGCTGTGAAAAATCAATATTAAAGCCGAAAGGAAATTCAATTTGCCCTTGTGGGTTCATCAGACCTGTTGGCGGATTGGGGAAAGGTTGAGCGCGTTTAAATGCCGAAATGGCCTCTCTGTCTAAGAATTTAAGGCCACTCGATTTATAGACCTGTGCCTGCTTAAGCGAACCATCGGCGTTTAAGGTAATTTGTAATACCGTCATGCGATTCTTTTTTCCATAGACGTGGCCGGTGGGATCGCGCCTACGGTATTCGGGAAAGGGCTCCCAGTATTGCGAGACGCCACGTTTGAGTCGATTAAAGAAAGAGGCGTATTTGAATTCACGGGTATTCAAGAATGTGCCGTGTCCTTCTTCGACATCTTCGAGGTGATCGTTCATCGGTGCACCAAAGATTTGTGCCAGTACGCCCATTTTGGGAATGAGATCGATGTGCTGCGCGCTTTGTTCGCTTTGTGCCCCGGCACGATCTTGGCCGTGTGCCTGTCCAAGATTGAGCATGGTGTCCTGGCCGCGCCCTTTAAGTGCATCGGATTGAGTCTGATTTTGGAAGATGCCAATATCTTGATCCAATTTAAGCTTGATGCGGTGGCGTTTTTTGAGTGTGGGTAGGGCCAGGCGTGCGTAGGGGGTCGCGGCTTTGGCGGTGTCGGCCTCTGCTTTCTCCTTGTTTTCATTGCTTTTTTGTTTCGATAAGGTGTTTTTGGGGCTGGGGGCAGCGCGTCTGGAGCGTTCATGACTGGCATTTTTAGCCGAACTGTCCTGATCTCTGCTGCGACTCTCTTTCAGGGTGCGGTGGTTGCTTTCGGCTAAATACCTTGCATTTTCAGGTGGTTCTTGCTCGTTCAAGGTGGGGGGGAGTTCGACCACTTGGCCATCAAGGGGCGTGGCTTGTGCTTTTTTCTTTTCCAGTTTCTCGAGTGCTTTCTTGGTCTTCGCGGCCCATTTGGTTTTCAGGCTGCTGCTGTGCACGAGCTTGACCGCTTGATGCTTGGGCGTCCGTGGTCGAGTCTCCGCATCATAGAAAAAGCTATTAATTACAGGCACTAAGGGAAGAAGCGCCAGGTGTACGATCACCGCTGCCAAGACAAAAGGCAAGAGATCCCGCATATGTGGCGGTGTGTTTGGCGTGTTTGGCTTTGACATCGGTAAAACCCACTTCTTCTTCCTTAGGTTAAGGCTGGTAAGGCGGCGCGTCAAGCTTTGGTTTGTTTAGGATATTGGTCCTTGGCCGAGCAGCTCAGGGGGACGTCTGGCCCATCCATAAGCCCTTATTTTACAAATGAAAATTTAGGATCTTTTTTTCATCTTTCTCAATTCAAAGGGGTTGACAAGATCCTTGTCGCAACTGTATTAGGCGCCCACTCATTTGTCGCCTTGGTGCGGCAAACGGTCGATTTTCGGCCAATTTGGCGTGTTTCATGGAGAAAACGCTAAGAAGAAACGGAGAGCAATTTCAATGCCCACCATTAACCAGTTGGTCCGTAAGGGCCGAAAAAAAATGCGCACGAAGAAGAAGACACCTGCTTTGCAAGAGTGTCCGCAAAGACGTGGTGTATGTGTGCGGGTTTATACATCGACCCCGAAAAAACCAAACTCCGCTCTTCGTAAGGTTGCGCGTGTGCGTTTAACCAATGGTTTTGAAGTCACGACTTACATTCCAGGTGTAGGACACAATCTACAAGAGCACTCAGTGATTTTGCTGCGTGGAGGTCGTGTGAAGGATTTACCGGGGGTACGTTATCATACCATCCGGGGAACATTAGATACTCAGGGGGTGGATGGCCGCCGTCAGAGTCGCTCTAAATACGGTACGAAACGTCCAAGCTAATCAAGAGGTAAAATACTATGTCACGACGTCGCGAAATACCAAAACGTAAAATCTTACCAGATCCAAAATACAATGATCGAATGGTCGCGAAATTTGTGAACATTCTAATGCTGCAAGGTAAGAAAAGCGTAGCGGAAAAAATTCTTTATGACGCATTTGATATCGCCGGTGAGCAGGGTGGTGAAGAACCTCTGCGTTTGTTTAAAAAAGCACTCGATAATGTGAAGCCCGTATTGGAAGTTAAAAGCCGCCGTGTTGGTGGTGCGACTTACCAGGTACCCATTGAAGTGCGTGCCGATCGCCGGACCGCTTTGTCGATGCGTTGGCTTGTGAGCTATGCGCGTAAACGCTCTGAAAAAACAATGGCCGAACGTTTGGCCGGAGAATTTTTGGATGCGGCGCAAAGTCGTGGCGACGCGGTGAAGAAAAAAGACGATACCCATAAAATGGCAGAAGCCAATAAGGCTTTTGCACACTATCGTTGGTAGGAGAGAGCAAAGATAGAATAAACCATGCTTGTGGTGGAACTTGTGTCCGCGATGAGCCATTGCTCTTTGAAAATTTGTTGTAGCGGTTTTGGTATGAAACCGAGTTTACTATGTGCTGCACTCATTTGAGGTCAGCTTAAGTTAGAGTGTGATTAGGATTAGAAATCATGGGACGACAATATAGTTTAAAAAATACTCGCAATATTGGCATTATGGCCCATATTGATGCAGGCAAAACCACAACGACCGAGCGTATTCTCTACTATACTGGAATTACGCACAAAATCGGTGAGGTGCATGATGGCGCCGCTACGATGGATTGGATGGAACAGGAACAAGAGCGAGGCATTACGATTACCAGTGCCGCGACAACTTGTTTTTGGAAGAAAAACCGCATCAATATTATTGATACCCCCGGACACGTTGATTTTACCATCGAGGTAGAGCGTTCTTTACGTGTGCTCGATGGCGCTGTCTGTGTGTTTGATGGCGTTGCAGGTGTGGAGCCGCAGAGTGAAACGGTGTGGCGCCAAGCGGATCGTTACAAGGTGCCACGGGTTTGTTTTGTAAACAAAATGGATCGCATCGGTGCCGATTTTAACAACTGTGTTTCGATGATTGTTGACCGTTTGGGCGCGAACCCTGTTGTGATGCAATTGCCTATTGGCGCAGGCGCTGAGCACGAAGGTGTGATTGATCTCATCAAAATGAAAGCGCTTAAGTGGAGTGGTGAAGAACTCGGCGCTGATTTTGAAGAGCTGGATATCCCTGAAGGGTATACAGAAGTGGCTGCTGAATATCGTGAAAAGCTCATTGATGCGGCAACAAATTTTGATGACGATTTAATGGAAGCCATTCTCGAAGGCAAAGAGCCAGAAGAAGCCCAGCTTATTGAGGCGATTCGTCAGGGAACTTTGAGCTTTGATTTGGTGCCTGTGTATTGTGGCTCTGCGTTTAAGAACATTGGGGTGCAACCATTACTCGATGCGGTTGTTGATTTGCTGCCTTCGCCACTTGATGTGCCACCGATGGAAGGTGAAGATCCAAAGACTGGTGATGTTGTTCTTCGCAAGGCTGATGACGAGGAGTCTTTCGCTGCCTTGGCATTTAAAATCGCGACAGACCCCTTTGTTGGCCAATTAACATTTTTACGTGTGTATTCTGGAAAGATTAATTCCGGCGACACCATTTATAATGTGACCAAGGGCAAGAAAGAGCGCGTTGGTCGTTTGGTACAAATGCACGCCAATAAGCGCGAAGAGCTTAAAGAAGTTCGCGCTGGAGATATTGTGGCGGCGGTTGGTTTGAAAACCTGCACCACCGGTGATTCTCTTTCGCTTGAAAATGCTCCGGCATTGCTTGAGTCGATGGATTTTCCCGATCCGGTTATCGAAATTGCGATTGAGCCTAAGAATAAAGGCGCCGAAGAAAAGCTCGGCCTGGCGTTGCAGAAACTTGCTGTTGAAGATCCGAGTTTTCAAGTGGCCAGTGATCAAGAAACAGGTCAGACCATCATCAAAGGTATGGGCGAGCTTCACTTAGAAGTTATTGTTGACCGTTTGCGACGCGAGTTTAAAGTGGAGGCCAGTGTTGGTAAGCCACAAGTCGCGTATCGCGAAACCATCACCAAGCACGTTAAGGGCGAGGGACGATTTGTCCGACAAACGGGTGGTCGTGGTCAGTATGGTCACTGCCAGGTTGAGGTTGAACCTGCTGAGCCAGGTGAAGGTTTTGATTTTGTCGATAAGATTGTGGGTGGTTCTATTCCGCGTGAATACATTAAGCCTGCTTTTGACGGTATGCGTGAAGCACTAGAGCGCGGTATCTTAGCCGGTTACGCGATGACCGATGTGCGCGTGACGCTCTATGACGGTTCTTTCCACGAAGTCGACTCCAACGAAATGGCATTTAAGATTGCGGGCTCCATGGCGGTGCAGGACGGTTGTAAGAAAGCTGGACCTCAATTGCTTGAGCCGGTGATGGATGTTGAAGTGACAACTCCAGAGGACTTTATGGGTGACGTTGTTGGCGACATCAACCGACGTCGCGGAAAAGTTCGGGAGCTTGGAGAGCGCGCGGGCGTAAAGATTGTGACAGCATTTATCCCATTGTCTGAAATGTTTGGTTATGCGACCGACCTGCGTTCTTCAACGCAAGGCCGTGCGGCATACACCATGCAGTTTGCGCAATACGAACCTGTTCCGAATAACATATCTGAAACAATTATTGAAAAGAGTGGCCAGTAGGTCGTTTAGGAGAATTCGCGGCGTAAGCCAGATTTGATTTTTAAGGAGAAACATCATGGCAAAAGAAAAATTTGATAGATCAAAACCTCACGTGAATGTGGGTACGATTGGTCACGTTGACCACGGTAAGACAACTTGTACAGCAGCTTTAACGAAGATTTCTTCGGACTTAGGCATGGCTGACTTTGTGAGTTATGATCAGGTCGCAAAGGCATCTGAATCTCAAGGTCGTCGTGACTCCACG
>JASMKV010000291.1 GCA_030749035.1 Myxococcota bacterium
GACCTGCCCATCTTCAACGATGGCCAACCAGCCTGAATAATTTGGATCGGCGCCGTAGACATAGGCGGTATCGCCAATCATCGTGATGTCCTGGGTGCGGGCTTCGTAGTCACCGTATTCGCCGAGGTCGTCAATAAGACCATCGGCATCTTTTTGAAAAATGTGGCCCAGCGCGTTGGCCAAAGTGATGGTGCCTTGCGAATCGAGGCCGAGACCTGCCCAATAGGAATCGTAGGGGAGCGCATTTTCGGTTTGGCTGTAGGGGAGTTGTGGGGGAGGCGTTGTGGCCACACGTACACAGATGTCCATGCTGTGGCAGCCCTCTGTTTGACATGCGAAATCCTCGGGGCACGAATTGAGATCGGTCATGTCACAGGCCATGGTGCAGTAGCCGTAGACCTGTGCTGGATCGCCGGTATGCCAGAGACAAATATTTCCCGAACAATCAAAAGAGGAGAGCGCGCACATGGCCAGATTGGAACCCGATGGACAAAACGTGCCCAAATCGTCGACGATGCCATTGTCTATTTGCGCTTCGGCACATTCAGCGTGTGGAAAATCATCCGGTGGCGGGACGAATTGATCCGGATTGCGCTCATCGACATCGGATCTGTGATTGGAATCCGTTGCCTCAGGGTCCGCTGCACAAGCGCAAAGACATAAAATAATTAAAGGAAAAAGGTATTTAGGGGCATATCGGTACGACACTGGGGCATACAGACGCGGGGGGCATAACGTCATCATAGGGGTCTCCTTAGGTCCCTTATCGGTAGGATATTGAATTTGTTGCGTAAAGTTCTGATGCATTCCTGCTGCGCGGGTTTGCTCAAGGCAAGTGCATCATGACTTGCACTCGAAGGCCTGTTATAAGCCTTAAGCGATGAAGAAGGTTTGTATTCTCATTAACGCCATGGCCGGTGGTGGCGCAGAGCGGGCCATCGCGCAAGTGGCGCAGCAGATCGACCCTAATAAGTATGCGCTGCACTTTGTTTTTTTAGAGGATATCCAGGCCTACTCCATCGACCCAAAAATCCCTCAAACCATACTTTGCAAAGGGAAACGGAGCCTCTTGTGGATGCCTATAGCGTTATGGCGTTTTTGTCGCTGGCTTAAACAACATCAGCCGGATATGATTTTAAGTTCTCTGACGCGAGCCCATCTCTTGAGTATTTTATCGAAGGTGTCTTATCCGCAGGGTAAACGCATCATCAGTGAGCAAACCGACACCTATGCGGCCTATGCCAAGCGCCCGGTGTTTTCAGCTTTGCTTAAATACCTGCTTTCCTTTGCCGATGGCGCGCATTTTGTGTCTAAGGGGATCGAGTGGTCCTGGCGCACCCGTGCCCATTTTAGGCAACCCTCGAAAGTGATTTTTAACCCTATCGACTTAGAGCGCATTCAAGAGGCATCACAAGAAGATTTACCGCAAGATGCGCAAGAGTTCTTTAACGCAAAAGTGATTGTGCATGCCGGGCGTTTGGTGCCGCAAAAAAATCAAATGCTCTTGCTCGACGCGTTTGCGCTTTTGCCTGGAGATTACCGTTTGGCGATTTTAGGCGAAGGGCCTTTAGAGGGGGCCTTAAGAGATAAAGCAGAAGCCTTAGGCCTTGGTGCGCGGGTCCAGTTTTTGGGCTTTCAGGAAAACCCCTATCGATATTTCAAAAGGGGTTCATTGATGGTGTATAGCTCCGATTTTGAAGGCTTGCCGATTGCGATGCTTGAAGCGATGGCCTGCGGTTTGCCAGTGGTCTCGACCGATTGTCCAAGCGGGCCGCGGGAAATTTTAGCGCCGGGGACGAAAGTGTTTGTGCATTTGCAGCCAGGCCAGGGCAATGAGCTTGCCGAATATGGAGTCCTGGTGGCGATGGCTGATGCTCAAGGCTTGGCGCAAGCCATGAAGTCTTTGTGTGAAAATGCATCCCTACATGCAAGCTACGCGGAAAAAAGCCGGCAGCGGGCCGAAGATTTTGCCTTGGATAAAATATCTCGCGAGTACGAAGTTTTGCTTAGCGGGTTGGTTTAGGGCCGTACTTTGCGCCCCACAGGCCAGGATTGGTGACGCTTTGATCTTGGGGCAGAGATCCCCAAAGCTTTCGCTTTTGTAGCCTTTTTGCTACACCCGTAGCGGCAGACTTTAGAGGAAAGTTCTTTTAAAGCAGTGAGTTAGAGTGTCCTCTCGGCTTGCCTAAAGTTGGTCCGAATATTGCTCAATGCTTAGGTATGTTCAAACTGGCCCCCATAAGCGTCGCTCTGGCGCTGCTTTCCATGCTCATGTTGAATGCTTGCGGAACGGAGTTACATTTAAGTGACGGTCTTGCGCAGGATTCGCATTCCGCAGAGATGACCTCTGGTCCAGCAAAGCAAAATCGACAGCAGGCAGGCAGCGACTTTGGGAGTGCAGCACCCCACTCGTCAGGTGAAAAGGGCGAGCACGGCCCGATTCTTTCGACAAACTGTGATGACACCACTGCCGGCTTTTTTGCTCAGCAGGTTTGGGGCGGTTTTATGGCGGCCCGTTGTGCCCAGTGTCACAGCGCAGGCGGCATGGCACAATATTATTTTGCTTTCGAAGAAAGTCTGAGTCCGGCCAGCATTCAGCATAATTTAGAGATACTTCAGGGATATGCCGGTTCCGATTATACTTTGCCCGATGGTTCGACCATGCCTTATCTTCTGGCCATGCCCACGGGGAACGTAAGGGATGCGGATGACAACGTTTCGCATAGCGGTGGTGTGGTGATTAATGAGTTCGATCACCCCATTGAAATAGAAAATTTTGCAACCCTTATCGACATACTTCGGGCAGATGATGTGGTTTTGGATGAGTCTTGCGAAGAGGCAGATCCCTTTGTGGATGTTGAAGTGGCCGATGCGGCACAAACCTATCGCCAAGCTACCCAGCTCCTGGCCAATCGTATGCCGCAAGAGGCTGCGCACGCAGATATGCTGGACGCTGAGTTAGAAGGAGTTGGTGACGAACTTCTTGACGCTTACCTTGACGAGCTGATGTCCGGAATGATGTTCCCAGAAGATGAAGATAACTTTTATGCGAATCTTATGCTTTGGTTTAACGACCGATTCTTCACAGACAAATATGCGACAGGTTATGATGCTGTTAAAGCTTTGGATAATTTAAACGGAGCGGTGATGCCAGAACATTTCCCTCAAACGCGATATTTTTATAGAAATTTTGAAAACAATATCGCGTACTATCCGTCCATAACACCACAAAACTTTTTTTATGATCGTATTAACAGCATTTTTGGCCACGACCCAGATGGGAACGGTGCGCAAAAGAGCTGCAAATCCTGTCATGATTCCACACCAGATGCAGGATTGAGACTTAGCAATTATAACTACAGCTGTGCGAACAATTCAGATAATGGTCCGGTGATTGTTCCCGGCGACCATGCAAACAGTCTTTTATGGCAGTACGTTAGCGGAAATGCGCATGCAGACTCCTCAGAGGTTTATCAACTTGAGCAAAACGAAGTGGACTTAATTGCCGAATGGATTGATACTTATCAGGCTTGTCATACCGAACTCCAGGATAATGATTTATATAGCTTTTGGAGTAATGCTAAGAATGCTACGGCGGCGGCAATCGGCCGTGAACCCTTAAATCTTATCAAACATGTGGTAAAAAATAATCGTCCTTTTAGCGAGATCTTGACGGCGGACTATGCCTTGGTCAATTCCTATTCTGCGGTTTCGTATAATGTGGTTGATTTGAGGGAAAATGGCCTTGCCTGTCTTTACGATGAAATTTGGGCAGACGAAGACCGCAGTTCCTGCTCCACGGAACCCTTTAGCGCTCTCGATAATTTCATGCCGGCTTTTGCGGAGCATGGCTTTACTGAACCCTTAGATGCGGATGTCTATTTGGAAAAACAAATCCAAAACGCGAGTGGTGACACTGCTAACTTTGTTCCACATGCTGGTGTGTTTACCACCACAACTTTTCTAAAGCGTCATGATACGACTTCGGCCAATAAAAATCGTAACCGCGCTACCAGAACGATACGTCACTTTCTTGGGTTGGACATCTATGATTATATCCCACCCCCTTCGGATGGGAGCGGCTCGACATCTTCGGATCCGGCGTGCGTGTCTTGTCACTCTAAGATGGATCCTATTGCGGAGCTGTATCAAAACTTCGATAACTCAGCGCTCTACACGCCCAATGATAACGCGTCAGACTGGGACACACCTGGTTTCTCGAAAGGCTATTTTGGTGACTTTTTTGATGGAGATGATGGCGCAAATCTGCAATGGCTTGGGCAAAAGATAAGCCAAGATCCACGTTTTGGTAAGGGCATTGCGGGT
>JASMKV010000292.1 GCA_030749035.1 Myxococcota bacterium
ACTTATGACCCTCTTCGTCGCCTCACCTGGGCCCTTTGCCCGCAGCGCCAACGCCCAGGAAAGCGAAGAGGGTGAAGATGTAGCAGCACAAACATTCAGCCCTTTAAGCGACAACCTGCCCGAAAGCGAACACGGTGCCAAAGGCAACAAGGGTGACCTCACCTACAGCTATGCCTTTGCCGGCTTGCCCCCGGGCACCGGCGGTCTCGCCCCCAATCTGGCGCTCGTCTATTCAAGCGCACTGGGCAATGGACCTTACGGCTTTGGCTGGGCCCTTCAGGGACTTGGTCATATCGAACGCGCGACCCGTAAAGGCCTACCCGACTATTGTGCGCCCGATGATGCTGCCTGCAGTGATACTTTTTTACTCAATGGACAGACGCTCATTGCCGATCCTGATGAGCCCGGCCGTTATTTTTTTAGGCAGCATGATTCATCACGCATTCTCTACAAAGATGGCCATTGGCAAGTAACCTCCACCGACGGAACCACACAATTTTTCGGCTCCCAAAACGGGAACCAAAGCACACTCCACAACGAAAGCGGCGCCGTGTTTCGCTGGGCGCTGGATAAAATCCGTGATCCACGCGGCAACACGATGAACATCCATTACCAGCAGACACACGACAATGATGGACGCATCGTCGACATTCTGCCGGCAGCAATTGTCTATAACGATCACGACAGCGCGACCCTGCCTGGGGCCGGACATCGTCTGGTCCAATTTTCATGGTGCGAACGCCATAATGATAATGAAGGCGATTGGGTCGCCGATATCCCCACCGACTTCCGGCCCGGCTTCAAACTTGCCCATACCCAGCGCCTCTGCGCCATCACGGCCGGCCTTGACCGCAACACGGACCGCGACTTTGATGATGTCGATGATGAACCTGTGGTGAATTACGCATTAGAATACGCCGCAAAAACAAGCCTGGATAACCCTGATGCGCAATCTTTTTCCCAACTTCTGAGTATTCAGTCTCTTGGTTACGATGCACAAGGCAATGAAGTGGCCTTTAACAAACCCACCACCTTCAACTACCGGACCCATGAGCGGGCGTTTTCAGCAGCACAATCTGTCAATTCGCATCTCAGCTCGTCTGAGTACACCGACAACCAGCTGCTCGACATGAATGGCGATGGGCTCATGGACCAGGTTTTTATCAAAAACGACCAAACTCTTTGGGTGGCTCCCGGGCAAAGAACGGACGCAGGAGAATACACGCTGGCCGAACCAAGAGAATGGCACTTCGAAGCCGGGATTGAGACCTTAGATCAAAGTGCTGACTTCGCAGGGGAAGGGATCGAAACGAGAGTCGAAGATCGAGAACACGAATTCCTATATGGAGAGGAATTGATCATTGAACCCGTCACCCCTCTATCACCACAGGCTTGTGGCGGTGAGTCGGCCCCTAAAGCGTTTGATCGGCTCACGGCACCTCCCTATAACCTCAGCGATGAACAAGCCCATGCCTGCAGCACCACGCAAGACCTCAGCTTTGGCCGGATACGAATTGATAACTACAACACGACAACAGACAACGATGGGGACGATTATACCAGCTCCATCAAAGTGAGCTTTTTTCCTCCCGAATGGAATCAGGTAGGATGTGTACTTACAGACAACGATGGGCTTGAGGTCCGATATGCACCAGCACACCGAGAGAACGAGTCTCCCTTTTCATTCTCTAACACCCCCACCCAGAACAATTGTCTCCT
>JASMKV010000293.1 GCA_030749035.1 Myxococcota bacterium
ATCACCAATGAAAAAGATCCCGCGTGCCTTCAATGGGCCGCTCTCAACGTTGATGTCGTCATTGAAGCAACCGGGATTTTTCGTGACAGAACTTCACTTGAAAAACATCTGGAGGCCGGTGCCAAACGTGTTGTCCTCACCGTTCCCCCCAAGGATGAAATCGACGCCATGGTCGTCATGGGTGTCAACGACAGTGAGCTCACGTCTGCCGATCGACTTGTCTCCAACGCCTCATGCACAACCAACTGTCTTGCACCGATTGCTTATGTGCTCGATAAAGAATTTGGTATTGAAGATGGCGTCATGACCACCGTCCACGCCTATACCAACGATCAACGCTTGGCCGATGTTCCGCATAAAGACTTTAGACGCTCGCGGGCTGCGGCCGAAAATATTATCCCAACAACCACCGGCGCAGCCAAAGCCGTGGGCAAAATCCTACCGCACCTTGAAGGTCGCCTGGACGGCATGGCTGTACGTGTTCCTATCTCTGATGGTTCTATTGTTGATTTGGTTGTTCGCCTCAAAACGAAAGCTTCAGGACAAGAAATTAACGCTGCCATTGAACGCGCCGCTCAAAAAGAACTCCAGGGCATTGTCCAATTTTCACAGATGCCTCTGGTCTCAAGTGATATCGTTGGCAACCCACACTCATCCATCTTCGATTCCTTGCTGACGCAATCGCAAAGCGATGGCTATACGCGGGTGGTCTCCTGGTACGATAATGAATGGGGCTATTCGAATCGGGTTGCCGATCTGGTCACCAAACTTGCAACGCTAGATTAAATAGCGTCGGCGATACACAAAGTATGAGACCGGCATAAACACCAAACACACCAAAGTTAAGCCCCAGCCACCTAAAACAACCGGTATCTTCTGCCCCAGCGCCAGCATTCTCACAAAGTGACTCAACGATAAAAGGACACTTAACACCACAACACCCACCCCTAAGTTGACGGCCATCGACCGGCGAAGCGCCGGGTGCAATGCCCAAGGCAAAATCAAAAAGAATAAAGCCAAGGCCGCTAAAGGATAAGCGATTCTCTGTTCTCGTTCCAAAATATGAATCGCTGTATCGAATCCTGCCTTTTCACGATCATCGATCAAACGTTGAATTTGCGCATAAGACATCTGCCTTGGATCACCGGTCACGTCCATGAGATTTGCTGCGCTTGCGCTTAAATCTAATTTTAACGCCTCTACGCTTTTGACCTCTGGTGAATCCATAGACCAAACCATCGCATCACGCAGCAACCACCCTTCCGATGTTTCTTCGAGGAGTCGTCCCTCAAAAACTTCAGTCAATTTGATACCATTGGCTTTATAGATCGCTGGCACATAAAACTGACGTTTTGCCCGATCAAAGCTTGGGAGAAAAAGATAGTAGTCCCCATCTTTGTACCAATGATTTCTACGCTCATAAAATCGGGTTAAAGCGTCAACACGTTTGAGTTCATGGCGCTGAATATGCTCAACCTTATGCAATGCGAGCGGCAGGATTGTTTCTCCGGCCACATAAGCACCACCAGAGCAACACAAGGCCACCAAGGCCAAACCACCCCAGCGACCAAAATTCTGTACACCACCGGCCTGCGCCGCCAGCCACTCCCCACGGCGCGCCATAAATGTCCCCACGATGATGAGCGCGAAAAAACAAGCCAAAGGCAACATCTGATAACCAAAGGGTAAAGCGTTTAAGAGCGCCAATTTAAGCGCCGTCATCACGCCCTCAGGTTGTTTACTGAGGTGTCCTGCTTTTTCAATCAGCATCGCCGCCACAACCAGGACCACCAGAGCAAACCAGGTCAGGCCGATGGCGCCTAAATAATATTTTGCAAAATAACGGGCCAAACGCATGGCTATATCCAAGTCCTTCTAAAACGTACAATCAGGATTACCGCCATCACCAACCCAATAATATCCGGCAACCAAGCTGCCAGTATCGGATCAAAATTCCCTGCCCGCGCCGACAACTCCACCGCCCGGCCAAGATAATAATAACCTCCAACGATGGCTGTAGAAAAAAGAAAGCCGCGGGCACGCGAGCCGCCGCGGGCCGTACACGCTAAAGGTACAGACAACAATGTAAAAATAAATGCCGCCAAAGGCAGAGCAAACTTGCGGTGTAAAAGGATAATGGCCTGGCGCTTATGCTTTTCTTTTGGCGCATGCCGCGACAACTCCCAAAGTTCACCTAATGTTTTTTCCTGAATTTTTCGCATCGTTCTGGCCTTATTGCCTACCAACGAACCAACGTTGAGACGATATTGCCCTTCTTTAAAAGATATTTTTCGCGAAGCTTTTTTCTTGGCATCGGTTAAGAGCATGGTCCCATCTTCAAGGTCAAAAATCAGATCTTGTGCGTTTTTCCCACCGAGAATACGCCCCCTGGCAGACGAAATCACAATCGGCTTGTCCGCATCACGCCTGTCTGCCAACAAAATAGCCTTTAAGTCATCACCATCCTTTTCTTCTGCGCGAAAAGTAAAACCGTAAACCCACTCATGAAACTCACCTGGACGAACCCCACCAGCCAGGGCTTCTTGCGCACTAAACGCCATTAAATTTCGTAAGCCTCGAATGCCCCAGGGTTCCCCCTTCACCATGGCCCAGCAAGAAATCATTGAAATGATGATGCCTAAAAGACAGGGTACCTTAAAAAGCCTGTATGGACTCACCCCTAATGAAGCAAAACCAATCACTTCTCTATCCGCAGCAAAACGCCCCACACCAAGCAAAGTCGCAAAAAGAATGCTTACAGGTAAGAGCAGTCCCATCAAGGGCGGAAACGAATACAAAAGGGCTTCGAGTATACGGCCGCCACTTACGCCTAAGCCTGTCAATGAATCGGATATTTTTAAAACTTGTCCAAAAGCGACAACAACGAAGAAAAGTCCTAAGCCGACAAACAACGGCAACAATATTTCACGGAGTAAATAACGGTCAAAAGTTCGCAAAGCCCCACCAACTAAAGCGTCGAAGCTGCCTTCATCTGCTCTTCTTCAACATTAAGTTTCGCACGAGGCTGTGAATCACGATCTTGCTCAACACGATGATCATAAGAATACATACCCGGTATACTTACTGGTAATTTACCAGACATGGGTTGTCGTCCCAAAACCGCATCGGCCGCGGCAGCCTGGGCGTCTTTAAGGTAACTGTAAGTGCACACATAAGCTGTTGCTTCGGGGAGATAACGTAAAAAATAGGGTGAAGCGAAACTCAAAAAAGCAAAAGGCTTATGTGGGAAAGCCTTTGAAACTTTTTGACCGATGGCAATATGGTATCGATTCGAAGCCGCAACAACCCATGCATCTGCCTTGCGCAAAGCTGCACTCACTTCCTTAATGGCCTTTGCACGCCTGCGCCGGCTCATCGAATAAGGCAAAGCAATAACCTTTGTGTTGGGTCGCTTGGCCATTTCTCTGGCAAATATACCCCTTGGCGCAACAACCACAAGCTTGCGCTTATCAGACTTGTCCAGCGGTAAAAAGTTACCACGATTGCGCACCAAAGTGACCGCATCACGGGCAATACGTTGGGCCACTTGTTCATGGATCACATTACGATTACGCTGCTTCAAAACCTGGCGCAGCGGCTCTACTTCACGATGAAAAAGATGACGTTTAAATTTTGCTTTCAGGATGCGGCGAACCGATTGATCCAAGCGCGCCTGCGAGACTCGACCTTCTTTAACCGCATCTATAATCGCAGAGTAAACCTCACGTTGTTTATCCGCCGTCCACAAAATCATCGGCATGTCTGCACCTGCCTGGATGGCCATCACTGCGGCTGTACCGCTCCCATAGCTCTGTACGATGGCCTGCATTTCAAGCCCATCGGTCAGCACCAATCCATCGTAACCCAACTGTTCACGCAAAATGCCGTTAATAATATTTTTCGATAATGTCGCAGGTAAATCCGGTTCCTCGGCAATGCGCGGTAAAGCAATATGCGCCGTCATAATTGCATCCAGGCCACTCTCAACTGCTCTTTTAAAGGGTTTTAATTCAACCTGGCTTAAGCGCGTTCTGTCGGCATTGATGGAGGGCATCGAAAAATGCGAATCACTTTGGGTATCACCGTGTCCAGGAAAATGCTTGGCCACTGCAGCCACACCCATTTCTTGTTGCCCGCGAACATACCAGGAACCAAGGTTCGCAACCAGATCAGCCCTTTCCCCGTACGAGCGAATACCAATGACTGGGTTTTTAGGGTTTGAATTCACATCCAAAACCGGGGCAAGGTTCATATTGAACCCCATCAATCTTAAATCAACCGCCAACGCTTGGCCGGCCACATAAGAAAGTGTTGACGAACGTGTCGCGCCCAAAGCCATATTGCTGGGTAAGAGAATTGTACCTTCTTTGACCCGGACCACATTGCCGCCTTCTTGATCAAGCGCCAAAAAGAGCGGAATATGACCGCGGGTTAAATTCTGTAGATCTCGCGTAAAACGTGCTGTTTGCGCAAAATCAACAAGATTACGACTGAATAAAACGACGCCACCCACTTTACGGTCATTGATCCATGAACGCATATGGGACGTCACACGCGTCCCGGGAAAACCAATCAACAAAAGCTGACCGACCTTTTCCTGAAGACTCATCTGGCCAATGACTTTTTCGATATCAAGGTCATCAGCATTCTTGGGCAAACTCAAGCCAAAGGCATTTGATGTACTTAAAAGAAGACAACAAACGAGCGAAGTCCAGGAAAAGCAGCGCATCAACTAGCCTTCCTCCGCAAGTGTATTCGATTTTTCTGAAGCAAAACGAATATGCTCAAGACGCGAAACTGCTGTCGCGATGTCCTTTTGAAAAATCTCAAAAGACGGCCCGGAAAGAGATTCGAGACGCTCAAATTTTTGCTCCGCCGGATTCACAAAATAACCATGACGCTTCAAACCGTAATGCAAATGCGGCCCTGTCGCCATACCGGTCGAGCCGACCAAACCAATCACATCCTTCTGGTTTACCCTTTGCCCTACACGAACCTGTATTTTAGAAAGATGACAATATTGTGAAATCCACCCATTCGCATGTCGGATTTCAACCATCTTCCCGCAGCCCCCATACATGCCTGCTCTAAAGACACGACCATCACCTGATGCCCATATGGCTGTTCCTTCCGGCGCTAAAAAATCGATACCATTATGTCTTTTTGTATAACCCAACACCGGATGCGTGCGCAGACCAAATGAAGAACTCACCCGCGCATACTTAAGAGGTGTTTTAAGAAGTTGCTTACGCAGGGAATGCCCTTCTTCATCATAATAACCCGGCTTGCCTTTTTCGACCTCGTGGTAAAAAGCTCTGTGTGCTGTTTTATTGCTCACAAACTCAGCGGCCAAAACAGTACCATAATCCAAAAAGCGGTCCTCCACATAACGCTTCTCCACGATAAGGCTAAACGAATCACCCGCATAAACTTCTGAATAAAAATCAATATCCCAAGCGAAGATATCAACAACTTCAACAATCAATCGTGGATCTTCACCAAGCTCAGCAAGCGCTGCCCACAAAGACGAAGTGACCTTACCGCTGACTTCGGTCACGACAGGCGTCACCGGCACCTCAATACGCTGCGAGGCCCAGCCTTGATCACCAAAATCGGCACGGTAATGCTTGAGCAAATCGGGACGTAATTCAAAAGAGACCAAGTGGTCCATGCTATCGAAACGCGTTTTTATTTTTGTTCCCGCACGTAAGCGCTTAAAATCAACCAAGGTACGTAGCGAGTCTAAAAGCCCATTGATTGTCACCTGCCCCACACCTTGATTGTAAAGTGATTGGGATACGGTCTCGCCCGCCTTCAAACGCGTCGCAGCCACCCGCTGAATTTTTCCCGGCATGCGTAAACCCAAACGGGGTTCTAATCCAAGTGCCTGTCCGGGCTCATCCTCTGGGGAATCATTCGCCACCGATTCGGATGTGCTCACCAGAGCAATTTCAGGTAAAACCGGAACCTTTTCAACCGAAGGCAATGCGGGTTTTTCAAGCGCACTTTGCGGCGCTTTAACAATCACCTGCTCTTTTTGACTTGGTTTGGGATCAACGACTTCTGCGTTTTGCGCAGCTTCTGGCAAATCATTCCAGGGATTACCATGGTAAAAAATCACACCCGCGTTCACAGCAATGAGGATGAGCAGCAAGAACAATCGCCCATCACGCCATCTCCCCGTGCGCTTGCGCATAGGTCGCCATGACATATCCCGAGTCATTTTTTTATACCCCTCCAAAAATCAAAATAGTTTTAACACCTTAGTGGATCTCGTCCAAAAAATTCGCCAGTAAAAAAATCCTTTAATTCTCAAGGTTTAAGCCCCCTGGATAGCCATAACTCACATATTGGTCGTATCCATGTACCATCAGGGAGCATGGCTCTGAGCACACCAAAGAATGATAGCCATCGGCAATCGGTATGCGCCATGCCTTCCAGGTCGTATTCTCAATCTCGTTGGTCAACGTCAGGATATTGTTGGCATCGACAACACTGCCATCCAACGTCAGCGTCACGTCTAAAGGCGCGGCCACTGAAATATAATCGTTTTCATATTTATCCGGCGCCAGAAAAACGTAATCGTTTCTTAATTGGCGAATTGGCGCCACCAAAATGAATGCTGGATCACCAATATCCGCATCGCCCGCCTGGCGCCCCGGGTTTGGTGCATGCTCTGCAGCCAAAAACTGCCCCAATAAAATAGGCTTCGTTAAACCTGAACATTTTCCATCCTGCGTACAGCCATCGCCATCTTCGCCGCCACAGACACAACTCACAGCGCTATCATAGACACACGTGTTGGTGGTCAAATCACATCGCGAAATGGAGTCCAGAAAAAAGTCCTCGCTGGTTTCAAATTCGTACCACTCACCCTTGTCAAGAACCGGAATCGTGGCCACATCCGCCGGCAGAATACTGACCACCGTATCATCCTCGGAGGCCAAAATACGCCACACATCCTTCTCGTTGCCTCGTGGATAAGAGCGCACACCAATATATTCCGCCCCCCAGGTCGAAACCGGAAACAGTTGCTGCTCTATATGGTCGGCACAGCACGTCACGAAACTCTGACAATCCGCATCCGAAGAACAGCTTGGCGAGCAATCGCTGCCCACACTGCAAGCTTTGGCGCAGTCGGAGTCCTGTGTGCAGGCGCTAAAACAATCGGCATCCTGGCTGCAGCTTTGGCCCGCATCAAGCTCACAGGTTCCGAGAATGCTGTCACACATTTGCAAGCACTTGCCCATGCCCACATCGCAGACTGTGGTTTGTGGTGCACAGGTATGCGTTGTCGAATCACATTCTGAATCGCCATAGTCACAGGTGTTCGTCTCCACATTACAACTCGACGTATAAGGCGCATTGGTCGCTTCTGAGCCGGAAAAGACAATCACGGGTTTGGTCGATTTGATATCGGTCCCGGTAAAATCACTCCCGACCGCATTGCTTTCAAGGTTGAGAAGCTCATACTTTGAAAGCTCTACGGTAAATGTCTCGCCCACACTGCGCGCCGGTAAATCGGCGCTCGTGCCTGCGAGAATGGGTGCCGTGGTCGTAATCGTCACCTCTGCAGCCTCATCTTCAAGCCCCAAAATGGTGATATAACCTTTAAGCGAAGAAAAAGTCTGTTGACGGTTCATCACGATATAATGGGTTCCAGCGGTGTTTGTCGGCATCAAAAGTGAGGCGTCATTTGAAAAGACGCCATTATACTGCGCGCACAAGTTGTCGCCACTGACCTCAAGACAGGTGTATTTCTCGTCCGTATTACAATCGCTGTCGGTTGTGCATGAGACTGTGCCGCCCATATAGTTTTGATAGCGCAGATTGGTGCCTTCATTGGAGAGTGGATTAAATTGATAGGCGGTGATGGGAATATTCGACGCAATACGATAGCCCAATTCCCCCAAGACCGTGCCATTGATGCTGCCGGCGGGTAATTTTGCCGTGATGATGCCCTGCGGAGGAATAATATGTGCCGCCACGAAGTTCTCATGCACCTCTGGCTCACCAACGCAGACATTCGACTCATTGTAGGCAATCCCAGTCAACGGACCTTTGGTGATGGTCACGAAAGCTGAAATGCCTGAGTCATCCGCATCTGGATTCGACAGCACAATGGCAAATTGCGAAGCCGCCGCATCACATGCAATCACCCCACCCACACCATCGGACTGACACTGCGCCACATAGGCGTTGTCTAAATCTGCGGCGTAATATTCGCACCCCAAATAGCTTTTTTGTTCGCCAGGGCAAAGCGCCACACATTCACCGTCGTAGCAAAGTCCATTGATGGGCGGTACTGCGCAAGATCCACAGGCCAGATTCGCGGTCCCGGTGTCATCGCATTGTAAGACCGAAATGTTGTCACTGGCACAATAACGCTTGTTCGGCTCACAAATGACCGTCTTACACTCTCCGGCACAATCTTCTTCACCTTCGGCGCAAGTCGCATCAGACACACAAGTTTCTGTGTCTTCACAAGGACTTAAACTCCAACCGGTACCAAAAGCATTGCACAAGAAACGATTGCCATCGAGGCATTTGGTGGCCCCCGGCTCGCAAATAATCTCTGAGAGACTCTTGTCTTTACAGGCGCTGGCGCAAACAAGGCAGAGAGCCACACACGCAAGGCACTTCATCAAATTCCGCATCTTATCCATAATCTCTCGAGCGGTATAGCCCAAGGAAACATGAACGGCAACGCAAAAACCTAAAGAATATCGACAAGCTAGAGCATATTTGTACGAAAAATGGAGAACACAATCAGCTGCTTAAGAGATCACTTCGACATCATAAATTGACACAACCTGAGGCGCAGGGTTGTTTTCCGCCAAGATTCGCAATCTCTGCGGCTCTAAACCCACCGCTGGGTACCAACGTAAAACCCGTGCCGTGCCCCATTCAGGATGCGCACGTAAGCGCACAAGCTTACGCAACCATTGCTCGATGGGCTCTTCGGTACCGTCGGTTTGATAAGATGTATTTGCCATAATAAGCACCTTACATCTTAAAATTCATGCTGAATCAAGCTTTATCGAAAAAATACCTTGACTAATTCACCAATTTTTTTCACTTGGGGGAAACCACAATCCGTTGAAAGTTGAATTGTTATGGATAAAGCTTATCGTATTGCACTCGTTGGCGCGACTGGACTGGTTGGCCGTGAAATGATTCAAGGCCTCGAAGAGCGCGGCTTCCCCATCGAAGAATTGGTGCTGCTCGCCTCTGAGCGCAGTGCTGGCGAAGAGATTGAGTTTCGCGGTAAAATGCATCGGGTGCATGCCATCGCCATGGACCATTTTGCCCATATCGATATTGCCATCATGTCTGCCGGCTCTTCGGTAAGCGAAGAATGGGCCCCTATCGCCACATCCCAAGGCGCCGTGGTGATTGATAACAGCTCGAAATGGCGCATGGACCCTGACATTCCTTTGGTCGTGCCAGAGGTTAATCCTGAAGATATTGGACAATATGCGACCAAGGGCATTATCGCGAATCCCAATTGCTCCACCATTCAAATGGTTGTCGCTTTAGCCCCCCTACATCAAAAGGCCCAACTGAAACGCGTTGTTGTTTCCACCTACCAAGCTGTGAGCGGCGCCGGACGTCAAGGCATGGAAGAACTTAGCACACAAGTCACCGATCTTTTTAATCAGCGGGATGCCGTCTGCGAGGTCTTTTCTTCCCGCATTGCCTTTAACTGCATTCCCCAGATTGATGTCTTCATGGAAAGTGGCTTCACCAAAGAAGAAGAAAAAATGATCTATGAAACACGGAAAATTATGCATCTCCCAGAGCTTGGGGTTTGCCCAACCTGTGTGCGCGTGCCTATTTTTAATGGCCATTCTGAATCTATCTCCGCAGAATTTGAGCACCCCTTAGATGTCGATGATGCGCAAGAAGCTTTTAAAAAAGCACCAGGCATTCTCGTTCTCGATGACAGGGCAAGCAATTCATTTCCCACCGCATTAAGTGCTGAAGGCAATGACTCAACTTATCTCGGCCGCATCAGAAAAGATCCATCGGTACCCCATGGCTTAAGCTTTTGGTGTGTTGCGGACAATCTTCGCAAGGGCGCGGCGACCAATGCGATTCAAATTGCAGAATTGCTTATCCGCGAGCATTTAAAATAGCCGATAACGTCAAAAAACTTTCGTCTTCATGGGCTTGACCCAAGAGACCAAAGCCCATTAGTTTACATCCATGTTGGAACTTTTACTCATAGCCGCCCTAAGCCACACCGTGCTGGGCCAAACCGAAACCGACACCTCCAGTGGTGGCGATTTTACAATCACATGGGCCGCCCCAACAACTTACGATGGTAATCTTGACTGCGAAGCAACCAGCACCAGCTGTAAACCCTTAAATGCTGATGCCTGTTCAGAAGTCACCGACCCCACAACGGCCCGTGCGATCGAACTGAACCTGACATATACATCAAGCACCACCATCATTACCCCAACTTCGCAGCTCTATATTTGGTTACAAAAGGGAACCGGTTCATGCACCTTTGATCAAGTCCCCGAACTTATTGCGCAACATGAATTAAGTGCACTCGATCCACTCATCAGCAATGCGACATTTGATTTCCCCGATGACTTAAATACAGTCATCGCATTCGACACCACCACACTCTTAAATCAAGATGATGCCTGCGGTGAAACAGCACTCAATGAAACCACCTACCGCTTGTGTTTTGGTATCGATCTAAGTGGACTCACCGCCGTGGACAATAAAGTAAGCGCCACAGAGCCAAACGGCTATGCCCAATTTAAAGTCGATACATCCATCCCTACGGCCCCCCTGGAACCCGATGTCACAGCCCTCGATGGCCGGATTGGTGTTGCACTGGAAATTGACGATACATCGAATGGTGAAATTATTTCACAATGGGAAATATGGAGCAAAGAAGCGACTGAAACGAGCGAAGACGACACACAAAGCGAAGAATCATGTACCGATTGGGAAAGTACTGATGTCAGTGTCGATACCATCACTGGCCTGACTGAAACGAGTGCCAGTTCAGAACTCAGTGCTGAAAATGGCAAAAGTTATCAAATCTGTGCCTTTGCCATTGACCATTTAGGCAATCGCAGCAGCGCTTCTCCCATCGTCTCGGTCACTCCGCGCGAGGAGTGTGACTTTATCGAATGCTATCCAGGCGAACTTAAAACAGGCTATTGTGGTGCACTCCCAGTGCTCAACTCCATCACTTGGCTTGCCCTTCTTAGCTTTGGATGCTTCCTTCGACAGCGGAGAAAAAAATAATGCGTCTCATTAGTGCTTTGCTTGTTGCTTTCGCCATGCAACTCATCAACATCAACGCCGCTTCTGCACAGGGACTCTTGGTGGATGTTGTACCCGAAACCCCAAAAAATAATTTTTATATTCAATTTGGCGAGTACACGCCGACCGTTTCTACCGATTCGAGCGTACAAGATTACTATGATGTCTTTTATGGCGGCAAAGCCAATGACCCTTATATGCTTAGCTTAGGCTGGGACTGGTACTTCCTGCGTCACTTTGGTTTACTCGGTATCACAACGCAAATAAGCAGCTGGAAAGTGAGCGGCAGCAGCCGCATTTGCTATAGCGACACCAGCAACACTGAAATCGTCAGCTGTGATTCAAACAACATCAGCGCTTCTGCTGATGGCAATGACACAACAACCCTAAACATTATGCCGCTCAGCTTAGGTTTGGTGTATCGCTTAGACTTTCTCAAGCGAACTTTTAACTTTCCACTCGTGCCATATGCGAAAGGTGCAATGCAGTACTTCTTTTGGAGCAATTATGGTGGCACGAAAATCTCCCGCATTGACGGTGAAAAAGGCCAAGGTGGGACCGCCGGCTATAACTTAACCGCTGGGCTCTCCATGGCACTGAGCTGGATGGAGCCAGGAACTGCCGCCAGGGGACGCACATCGAATGATATCTATGAATCCTATGTGTTTGCCGAATGGAATCAAATCGTTGCAGATCACTTTGGCAGAAAAAAGCGTTTTAACATGTCGAGTCAACAAATTAACTTTGGGCTGGCCGTCGAAATTTTTTAATGCCCACAAATGTCCGCGCACACACCAACTCTACGTAACATTTGTCTTACCGTTTCTTATCAAGGTAGCGCTTATTTAGGTTGGCAGTCACAATTGCATGGACCGACCATCGAGAGCGAATTAAAACAGGCCATCACTAAAATCTGTCACGAAGAGATTAAAATAAAGGCGGCCGGACGCACCGACCGAGGTGTCCATGCCATGGCGCAGGTTTGTAATTTTCACACACACACACAAATCACACCCTATCGCTTAACAACTGGAATCAATGCATATCTTCCCGATGACATTGTTGTACAACATGCCGAAGAAAAATCCCTTGAGTTTAATGCGCGATATGACTCAAAAAGCAAAATCTACAAATATCGCATCTATCTGGCCAAGCAGCCACTGCCTTCTCTGCTCGACCGAACCTGGCACTTGCGTATGCCATTAGATACCGCGGCGATGAGAAACGCCAGTGAAGAGCTGATCGGTGAACGCGACTTTGAAAGTTTTCGTTCTGTGCATTGCGATGCAGCACACGCAATTCGTAGAATGATCAATATTGAAATAGAAGAGAAGCCCTTAACTTGGGGGAAAGAAATTATATTGTCATTTCACGCCAACGCTTACTGCCGGCATATGTGTCGCATCCTTGCCGGCACACTTGTCGAAGTCGGTCAAGGCAAACGGGATCGAGCTACGATAAAAGAACTTCTTGCTTGCCGTGATCGTTCGCAAGCAGGTGTGACCGCACCACCACACGGGCTTACACTGAGACGTGTCTTTTACGAATAGTTGAGACTTAAATTAACCGCGTAAATGCTGTGCCAAGCCAACACTGCGGGCTGCCTTTGCGCTGCGTTCAGAACGCGCAACCATATCAGGCAATATTGGTATATAAATTTTTAAACTCATATGCTCAACAATGTCCATTAAATGTAAAGCAAAAGCCACCAAGTCATTAACCCCAAGATGCAATGGCAAACCACGCTCCACCAACTCTTTAAGTTCTGCACAATCGTATAAGAGCGCAAGTTCCTCAACAAGCGCCTCACGAGACACATCTTCTTCGCCAAGTTGTTTGGCCATATGCGCCAGGCATTCAGCAATCCACTCAACCTTCTCGACAAAAACCCCACTCTCAAGCCACTGATCTGCAAGAGCACGGACGTGGCCTTGTAAGTCTTCACGCATACCATCTGCGTTCAGCAGTCCTTCCTCAAGATAATCCAACAAATCACTCATAGTTGATCCACAATCCCAAGAGACGAAAACTCAAGACCAAAGGGCGGCATCATGAGATCCAAACCAAGAGGCAAGAGATAATGATCTAAACGTGCATCACGCCCGAAAACATCTGGCAAAACTTTAGCCAAGAGAAAAGGGGTTGGCAAAAAGTCACATTGAACCGATTTGCTCCCATAAAGAAAGAGTTGATTGTACTCCTCGCCACAAAGATTCTCTACGGCTGCGCTTGTTTTATAAAAGCCAAATTTCATTTCACAAAAAACCAATGGTAGAGAAAATCCATCATGAATAGATTTCTCAATTTCTTCAATAGGGTTCTGTCCCGCATTTAAGAGGTCACTGACCATTTTCCGAACATAAGTCGCACCAGAAAAGTTAGACGTCAAAGTGCCAAAAGCACGATCTGCTTGATACTTAT
>JASMKV010000294.1 GCA_030749035.1 Myxococcota bacterium
GGGCTCAGCCAACAATAAGCTTGCTTAAACTCCCAAAACTTGATTCAAGCCTCATCGAACCTTTTGAACAAGAAAGCACAGATGCGTATTATTACCCTTCTTTTGATTGGCTCATCTCTGGCCTGCAGCGCTTTAAGCCAACAAGCGGCCAAATCTCCGCAAGTACCGGTCACAAGCGAAGACCCTTTTCTTTGGCTTGAAGAGATTGAAGACGAAAAAGCCCTCGCCTGGGTACACGCACAAAATGCCTTAAGCTTGCCACAATTTGAAAACGATGCCCGCTATGGGGAGTTTTTGAACCAAGCCGATAAAATTCTCAACGCCAAAGACAAAATACCCTATGGCGCCTTACGCGCTGGCTACGTCTATAACTTTTGGCAGGATGAAAACAATATTCGCGGCCTTTGGCGACGCACAACCTTAAAAAGCTATCAAAAGGCTGAACCCCTATGGGACAACCTTTTAGATTTAGACGCTTTGGCCAAAAAAGAAGAAAAGAATTGGGTCTATAAAGGTGTGCGCTGTTTACCGCCCAGCTTTGAGCGCTGCATGCTCCGCCTATCGCAAGGCGGAACCGACGCTTCAGTCTATCGGGAGTTTGATATCGAAAGTAAAACATTTGTTAAAGATGGCTTCGTTGTCCCGGAGGCCAAAAGCAGCGTCGATTGGATCGACAAAGACACGCTTTTAGTCGGCACCGATTGGGGAGAAAATACGCTTACCGATTCGGGCTATCCGAAGATTGTTAAAACATGGCAACGGGGCACGCCTTTAAGTGCGGCACAAACGGTCTACAGCGGTGAAAAGAAGGATATGGGAGTGTGGCCCTATGTGATTCACGAGCCGGGTAAACGCTTGGTGATGGTTTTACGCTACAAAAGTTTTTATACGGGTGAATCCTTTTTACTTGGCAAAGACCAAGGCCTCATGAAACTTCCTATCCCCGAATCGGCGGAGTTCAAGGGGCACTTTAAAGACCACTTTCTCTTTTCGTTGCGTGAAGCCTGGCAGATAAACGACAAGACCTACCCAGAAGGCGCTTTGCTCGCCTTTTCAGCGCAAACCTTGAGACAAACGGGCACATTACCTGCCATCCACACCCTACTTATTCCCGATGAACGCAGCAGCATTCAAAGGGTCAATGAAAGTAAGGATAAGCTCTTCGTCAGCATCATCCGTAACGTCAAAGGCCAAGTTTTAGAATTTGATTTCGACGACAAAAAGCAGCAGTGGAACTCAGCGCCTGTGGATTTACCTGAGCAAGGCACCTTATCGGTCTCTTCGGCCAATCCTTTTAGCGATGAAATTTTTGTCAACTACGAGGACCATATTACTCCGGATAAGCTCTACAGCTATTCCTCTAAAGAGAAAAAGAGCCACATCATCAAAACATTGCCCGAACGCTTTGATGCGAGCAATCTGCTGGTACATCAATATG
>JASMKV010000295.1 GCA_030749035.1 Myxococcota bacterium
GCGCACACCAAATCTGCATGCATCTCTTTGCCCAAAGCGCAAACCGCATCCATGGCGCCATCTTCTTCGGGGTTCGGAAAATTCACCGTCGGGAAATCCCCATCCGGCTCGCGCTGGGAAGCCACCGTCTGCACTTCAAAACCTGCCGCCTGCAACAGCCCTTCAGCCAGATTCGCGCCGACGCCGTGCAAAGGTGTATAGGCGATACGAATGGCGCGCTCACCTGCCGGATGCAAGGCCCGTTCTAACACCGCCTGTTTATAAGCATCTTCGGCCTCTCTCCCCAAATGCGCCAAAAGCCCCTGCGCTTGCTCTGCAGCCATGTCCTGACAATCGATTTCGCTTTGCGCCGCAAGTTCAATGGCCTGTGCAATCCCCACATCGTGGGGCGGAATAATCTGCGCACCATTTTCCCAATAGACCTTAAAGCCATTATAGGCCGGCGGATTATGCGAGGCGGTCACCACCACCGCCGCCGCCGCCCCTTGTTCGAGTAAATGGTAGGCACCCATGGGGGTGGGTTGCTTGTCGCTAAAGAGAAAGACCCTAAAGCCCTTGGCCATGAGCACGCCGGCCGTATCCTGGGCAAAAAGATCGGATTTGTGACGCCCATCATAGGCGATCACCACGCCGCGCGCGCATGCCTCCGACACGTTGGCCAGCAAATAGTCGGCCAGACCCGCCGAAGTCTGACGCACCAGGAGGCGGTTCATGCGATTGGGGCCCGCGCCTAAAAATCCCCGTAAACCGGCGGTACCAAAGGCCAAACGACTTGAAAATCGCTCGGCAAGGGCCTCTGCATCGGCTTTTTCGAGCAAATCGGTTAATTCGGCCCGGGTATCCGCATCTGGATCTGCCGCCAACCAATCTCTGACCTGCTTGTCTAGGTCCTTGTCCATTGCCTTTGTGCCCTCTTGTCTAAGCTGCTATCCTAGAATATCGGCCACCAGGAAGCCAGAAATGATTGAAATGACCAGCTTTTGTCCCAAAAAAAACGCATCAAAGTGCCCGGCGCAGCCGAGAATCATTGACAGAAACACAGTAGATCCGGCACACTCTGCCAGGCATCACGCCCAGCCCCGAAGAAAAATGAGACCTATGCGACGAGCACTTTTATCCGGCTTTATACTTTTACTTACCCTGGCTTCTTCGGGCATCAGCCAAGCCGCGACAGTCCTACCGCTGAGCCTCGCCGAGCTTGCCACCAAGGCCGACAAAATTGTCCACGTCCGTGTCGTTGGAGTCGATGAGGGCTTTGGCCACAAAGACAACACCTTTCGCACCCGCCTGCCATTTGAAATTCTCGAGACCATCAAAGGTCAACACAGTCAGACCTTTGAGATGATGATACCTGGTGGCCACGCAGGAAAATTATTTTCCTGGATCCCTGGCATGCCGCGCTTTAGCCTTCACGATGAGGTGGTTCTTTTCTT
>JASMKV010000296.1 GCA_030749035.1 Myxococcota bacterium
TTTCCTACTTCGAAAAAACCAAATCAAAGTTATGAGCATTTCCTATGCAATCAAGATGCCATAAAAAAGTTGTTCTCTTTTAGTGGGTTAAAGGATGGCGTTTCACGAGGGTGCGACTTCAAGTTTCGCGGTGCAACTTAAAGTGTCGATTGTATGCTGTCGGGGCGTTGTTGAATTTCCTGTCTATTTTATCACTTTGTCGAGTCACTGCAGATTTGGACGATGTGTGGACCGTCGTGCACAAAACTCTTCCTCGTCATCCAGCGGCAAAAGAAACTGCCGCCGCGGCAAATGCAAATTCCAACACGTTGCAGTTCCTCGTTGAGCCGATGCGATAAAAGTTGAGGGTGCGAACCTAAAACGAGCCCCCATAGGGTAAAGTACAAAACATACGCGTGCACAGGTCAAGCAGAGAGTTGAGAGGTGAGAGTTGAGAGTTGAGAGTTGAGAGTTGAGAGTTGAGAGATGAGAGATGAGAGATGAGAGAGGAGAGAGGAGAGAGGAGAGAGGAGAGAGGAGAGATGAGAGATGAGAGATAAGAGATGAAAGCCGAGGTTCGATGACCGATAATCTCCCTCAAAAACAATTTTTTCCTCGGTCGAACTCAAAAAAGTATTAGTAAACAGCACAATTTTGAGCAGCCGTACTGTCATTTGGGTCTTCACAGACACCACAAAGATTCACAACTGATGTTCCGTTAGGTATTCCTGCACAATCATCACACTCATCACCTGAGTTATCTGCATCGACACAGCCACATTCACTCTCCCAGGCCGTACCACCCAAATCACCGCGGCAATCCACCAATACATCTAAACTATCAAGCACGTTAAGATCCATATTTTCCCATGGAATGTATTGAGATGCTCTTGCATTAAAATAAATGTCTTCTGAAGCATCATAGATTATAAAGAGGGGAATCTCCCCAGAAAGCATATACCCCAATGTCCATTCGTTGTCATCATAACCCATCACTGGAACATCACAGACACCACTATTACATAGTGATGTATCCCATTGGCGAGCTCCGACACAAACATCACCATTAAATGCCCCTACCCAGTCATCTGATTCAAGCTCATCTGATTCAATAGTGGCTTCTCTAAAATAATAATATGCCTGTAAGGTTGATTGCTCATACTCAAATAGTTCAGGTGCCTCCTTGGAACTCGATGATCTGGAATGCTTTTTATTATTTGTTTCTCTCTTTTGAGCGTACCTGTTGAGGCGACTTATCTGTTCTTGTCGTTCGCGCTTGTTGGAGCGTGCTTTTTGAATCATCTGATTTTCTTGTTCTTGATTATAAAGGTCAGACTCGAGATAAACCTCACTGCCGCCGCACCCACCCTCTGGCGTTGCAAAGGTCAAAAACGAAATAAGTCCGGCTACCCCTACAAGGCCATAAACTTGTATTTGTGATAATTTAGGTCTTCGTAATTGCATGATATCCCCCAATGAAACCCACAGCGTCGGTTCAGTCAACTTCCTTCCAGAAAATCCTATTCACAACCATCACGGGATAAGGGGGACACCGTATCTTTATTATAACATCTTGACAGGCGGTAAATCGATAAAAATACTTGGTATAAAAGTGTAGTCAACCGACCTACAGACTAAGGTGCATCCGAAGCCAGACCGCACACCACCGGTGTCGCACTTAAACCCGCCGCAACCTGATCACGGGCAGGCACCGTATACGCCACCCGCGCACCGCCCTGCGCACTTCCGGGCGAATAGGGATAAAGCGTTCCGGGGCAGGAGAATGTCTGGTCATGCGACTCGTTGTTGGCCGGACAGATTTCGCCCCCGTAGCTGTCGTCCCTCCTGCATAACCTTCATAATACCCTTTAGGCTGTGGATTGGGCTCACTTTGGTTGTCTCCCAAAGTCACATCACAATCATCGAGCCTGGTGCGTAATTTTTAATACAAAGCATCGTTAAGGCGAATACGGTTTTCCCACATAAGCTGTGCAGCCTATGCAAGTATGGTCTTAGGACTCACAGAAACAAGCGGCTTGGCCCTGCCTCTTACCAACGTTTGTCGATTGCGAGAACTTTGGATGCATGAACAGACCTTTTACTTAAGACCAGACATCATTAAAAAAATGCCGGTCTGAGAGGACTCTTAGACTTTCTCAAAAGGGGCTTTTTCGACTCTTTTGTCTCTCGAACTATGGATTTTGGAGTACAGAGCACGTATTTTCCAAGGGGTTCTTGACGATAGCTTTCATAATCGACTATCACTGTGCTAAATTATTGGAATGAAGCAAAATATCCATATCGAGCAAAAACGAGACAATCCATCATCTACTTCGCCGGACTTTTGCCATAGAGCACGGCAGGTTGAAATCGTTAGTTTTGTACTTAATAGTGAGCCGTGCCAGGTCGCGGTCCCATCGCATTGGACTCTGCTCGAGCTATTACGTTATGCTATCGGACTTACGGGTAGCAAACAGGGTTGTGACAAAGGTGACTGTGGGGCCTGCACAGTGCGTCTGAATGGACAACCGGTGTTGTCGTGTATCACTTTGGCATTAGATGCCACGGAACAGCATATTGACACAGTTGAAGGGCTCGGTATGGGGGGGACGCCACATCCACTCCAGAATGCCTTCGAAGAGTGTGGGGCGACGCAATGTGGTTTTTGTACTCCGGGCATGATGATGAGTGCTGCAGCCCTCATTGAGAACAAACAAAAAGCAGAGCAGACCAATATAAGTCGCCTTGAGATTGCCACTGCTTTGGGTGGAAACCTCTGTCGTTGCACCGGATACAGGAAAATTTTGGATGCTGTTGAACGTGCCTGGGCAGAGATGTCATAGGCCAGAAAACGTATACTTGATATGGTGAAAAAAAAACAAAATAGAGAATCCGAGCCCGTCGCAGAGGACTTTCGTGTTATTGGGAAAAACCACGGTAAGGTTGGTGCGATGGATCGCCTTACGGGAGTAGCCAAATACACCGATGATCTTTCTTTGCCACGTATGCTGCACGCTAAGATTCTGCGCTCGCCGCACGCCCATGCGCGGATTCTCAATATTGACACGAGTGCGGCCGAAGCGCTTGATGGAGTTTTCGGAGTTGTCGTCGGCAGTGAAATGCCTACTCGCTACGGTGTTATTCCATGGACGCCGGATGAACAGGCACTCGCCGCTGATAAAGCGCGCTATGTTGGCGATGCTGTGGCCGCGGTTGCGGCCAGAGATGAAGAGACCGCTAACGCAGCCCTCAAACTCATTGACGTCGAATATGAGGTGCTTGAACCTCTGTGTAGCCCTCAAGCGGCTTTAGCTTCTCCCCTCAAAATCCATGAAAACAATAAAAAAGGTAATATATCCAAACACGTTAAGCTCGAGTTTGGTGAAGTGGATAATAATCTAAAAAAAGCAGATCTGATTATCGAGGGGCACTATGAGTTTCATGGTACGAACCACGCTGCCATCGAACCCCATTGTGCCCTGGCCTACTACGACAATAAAGATTTACTTACGATTTGGTCTTCAACCCAGGTGCCTCATTATTTACACCGCGAGTTGGCAAAAGTTTTGGTATTGGAGACCCGACAGATCCGCGTGATTCAACCGCCGCTGGGTGGAGCCTTTGGTGCCAAAAGTGAACCTTTTGATCTTGAGTTCGTGGCGGCTAAGCTTTCTATGAAAACAGGTCTGCCAGTGAAGTGTCTCTACACGCGCGAAGAAGTCTTTTTTGCACATCGTGGCCGTCATCCTTTCAGCATGGATTATCGCATGGGCTTCGACCAAAACGGCCATATCCTCGCGGTAGATGCGCAGACGATTCTCGATGGTGGTGCCTATTCTTCATTCGGTCTGGTGACCACTTATTATAGTGGGCAGCTTCTGTGTTCGCCTTATACCTTTGATACTTTTCGCTTCGAATCCACGCGGGTCTATACCAACAAGCCGACTTGTGGCCCTAAACGTGGACACGGTTCTGTGCAGCCCCGCTTTGCGATCGAGGTGCAACTGGACAAAGCTGCTCATGCCTTGGGGCTGGATCCCATAGAGCTTCGTCGCCGGAATTTTCTGGGAGAAAATACCCGCACCGTCAACGGTTTTGTGGTGGGTTCGAATGGATTTCCTGAGTGTTTGGATAAAATAGAGGAGGCATCCAGGTGGCGGGAGCGATATGACAAGTTACCTTATGGACGCGGACTGGGCGTTGCAGGCAGCACTTATATTTCGGGCACCAATTACTGCGTCTATCCTTCCGATTTGCCACAAGCGGGTGTGCAAATTTGTCTTGACCGATCTGGTAGAGCGCGTATTTTTGCCGGTTGTTCAGATATCGGTCAGGGCAGTGATACTGTTCTGGCTGTTATCGCTGCCGAGAATCTTGGCCTCGAAGTTAATGATATTCGCGTTGTTTCTGCCGACACTGATCTCACTCCAGTAGATTTGGGCGCTTACTCATCACGAATTACCTTAATGATGGGACATGCCTGTCTTATGGCGGCTGAAAACCTTGGTAAAAAAGTCAGAGAAGCGGTAGCCCAACATTGGGAATGCAGCGCCAAACAAGTGATTCTGGCCGGACGTCGAGCTCAACGCCTGGATGATCCGGAGATGTTCATACCTATCCAGGAAGCCTTTGTTCTGGCGGAAGCCATTTATGGTACGCTGGGTACCGTTGGCTATTATGATACGCCCAAGGAAGGTGTGCATGGTGAATATCGCGGCGCCCCCATTGGCGCTTCGCCCGCATACTCTTTTACAGCACACGTTGTTGAGGTCGATGTTGATGCAGAGACAGGAGATGTAGAAGTGATCCAGATTTGGGCGGCCCACGACTGTGGACGGGCTCTTGCTCCGATACTGGTGGAGGGACAAATAGAGGGTTCGGTCTATATGGGCGCTGCTGAGGCCCTCATGGAAAACCACGAGTTAATGCCCTCAGGGCTTAACCCAGGCGGTAGGCGCAAACATGGCCCAGGGTTGGAAGGGGTGCTCGCTCACACTTCCCTCCTGGATTACCCCATTCCGACCACACTCGATACGCCAGACATTGCCTCGATTATTGTTGAAAAGCCCGATCCTCGTGGTCCCTATGGTGCCAAGGAGGCCGGGGAGGGGCCACTGCATCCGGTCATTCCTGCTATCGCGAATGCCATTTACGATGCCATCGGTGTACGCATCGATGAGTTACCAATCACACCGGAGAAAATAGTGGCGGCGGTGCAGGCTCGCGAAGAGGAAAACATGAAGGGGGTCCGTCATGCTTCGGCTTCAGCCCTTTGAGCTTGTGCAACCCGAGTCCATCGGGGAAGTCTTACAACTCCTGAGTACGCATGCAGAGCACGTGCGAATCATTTCAGGCGGTACAGATCTCGTACCCAATCTAAAACTTGGCAGCATCAAGGGAGACGTTTTGGTCTCGTTGCAACGCGTCGATGAACTAAAAAACCTTAAAGAGGCTGATACGCAGCTTGTTATAGGAGCCGGAGTCTCTTTACATACGATTGCAACAAGTAAACTGGTACAGGGTACCGTTCCAGTGTTAGCCGATGCTGTGGGAAAAATCGCTTCCCCACAGATTAGGAATATGGGTACCTTGGGAGGCAATCTTTGTCTCGATACCCGCTGCAGGTATATCAATCAGAGCGAATTTATACGCTCTTCTTTTGGTGGCTGTTTAAAATCTGATGGTGACCGTTGCCATGTCGTGCCTGGTGGTTCCCTTTGCGTGGCGGCTTTGTCGTCAGATTCTGTACCGGTCCTTATCGCCCTTGGAGCTGATGTGGATATCATCGGTCCTGAAGGTGAGCGGACAATACCTGTTGAGGAACTCTATACAAAAGATGGCGTTGCGCATATTGCGCTCTCTTCTGATGAAGTTGTTGTGCGCGCACGAGTACCCATTCCTGCCGCACAGACACGCATAACCTATCGTAAGTGGGCTGTACGAAAGTCCATCGATTTCCCGCTGGTATCGGTGGCGGTTCGCATCGATCACATAAAGGGTTCTCCGGATATTCTTGAGGATGGTCGCGTGGTTGTTGGTGTTCTTGGTCCACAACCGAAGATATTAAGGCTTTCAAGTTTGCAAGGTCAGCCGATCAATGAAGAAATGGCGCACAAAGTTGCGGGCATTGTCTCCAGGCGCTGCACCCCTTTAGCGAATGTGCCTTATAGTGAAGATTATCGAAAACTGCGACTTGCTGTGGAAGTAAAGCGTGCAATACGTTCCCTTTTTATCTGATCGATAAATCTGTTTTTTTACAAGAGCCGTACTTGTCAATATTTTCGGTCAAATCAAGCTAACTCATGCGGATCGGCAACGCGCAAGGAACCTTGATGTTGATAGACTATTTCCATGATCTCGCTTTCACTTAAGATACGTTTACTGGCTTTTGCTGCCTGGAAAATGGCTTCAAGCAGGTCTTCATCAGACTCAATATTGTGGCTTTCGAGCCAGTAGGAGACATTTGATTTGCCACTCATATAGCCAACTTCAATCTCCTGCTCCTTACCAAACATGCGGGCAGGTACCCCGGAATAAACGCGATCAGCCAAATAATCATCATTACGACGCTTCGCTTTAATGATTGCTGCTGCGTGCACTCCTGTTGCCGTGCGAAAAGCATCGCGTCCAGCCATGGGATAATTATAAGCAAGATCTACATTACAAGCCTCCGCTGCAACTTCGCAATAGCGTCGCAGCATCGTTACGCTTGGCTCCCATTCGCCTAAGAGTTTAAGGTTAAGCAGAATTTGATCCATGGCCGCATTGCCAACACGCTCTCCGATACCCAGAGCCGTGCCATGAACTCTATCTGCCCCGGCAACAATCGCGTGTAACGAATTGCTTACGCCAAGGCCGCGGTCATTGTGACCGTGCCAATCAAGTTTGATATCCACATTAAGTGAGCGCAGTAATCCTTCAGTCCAATCAAAGAGGTTTGTAATACCTTCAGGGGTGGCATGGCCTACCGTATCGCATAGACACAAACGCTTGACGCCCAGGTCTATAGCCAAACGAAAGAGTGAGTCTAATGTGTCGGGACGTGAGCGCGTGGTGTCTTCAGTAACCAGGCAAACATCCAGGCCCTCTT
The DNA here is from genome assembly GCA_030749035.1 of Myxococcota bacterium. GTDB lineage: Bacteria > Myxococcota > XYA12-FULL-58-9 > XYA12-FULL-58-9 > JASMKV01 > JASMKV01. The sequence goes on from JASMKV010000296.1 coordinate 7,070, forward strand.
TAACCCCAAAACTCACCGCAGCTTCAATATGCTTGCGTAAAGTATCAACACTCCAGTTTTCAGCGAACAAACGAATAGGGCTGGAGCCAATAAATGCATATACCTCTATGGGCACACCGGTTTTCTGAACAACATCGGCAATCGGTTCAATGTCTTCGATTTTGGTTCGTGCTGCACAGGTTGCCTTAATTTTAAAATTATTTTCCGACATTGCTTTAGCCATGGCCAAGACATCGGCTTTGGCTCTTGAGCCTGCCCCTGGTAAACCAATATCTGCACAGGAGATCCCCAGTTGCTCCATCAGTTCGAGCAGCTCTAACTTCTTATCTACATCCGGGTCGGTTACCGAAGGCGATTGTAATCCATCGCGCAGTGTTTCATCA
>JASMKV010000297.1 GCA_030749035.1 Myxococcota bacterium
CAGTAATGAGCACCTTTAATGGTGTGGTGTGTGTTTTGTGAGAGACCTTGAAATGTGTTGCGATGTGCTTGAAAAGTGCCTCGGGCTCTTGCATACGGCCAGAGCCGGTTTCGCCACAAGCAAGTGCGCCATGTTTTGGGTTCTGGATTTCGATGCCCCATTGGAGAAGTTTCTCCAATGCGCTCTGGGTGGCGGGATGCTCAAGCATTTTTGTATTCATTGCTGGTGCGACCAGGTATGGCTTTTTAAAGTCATGGGAGAGAAAGAGGGCGCCCAAAACATCATCACCCAAGCCTTGCGCCATGCGGTTGATGCGATTGGCCGTGGCGGGCGCCAGAATGGTTAAGTCTGCCCAGCGGTTAAGTGCGATATGGTCCATCATGCGTCCATGTTCATAGATGTCACTCAAGACTGGTCGTCCGCTCAGTCCCTCGAGTGTGGCGGCACCAATAAACTTGAGCGCTGAGGGGGTCGCAATACATTGTACCTGGTAACCTTCCTGCACAAGTTTCGAGATCAGGAAGGCACTTTTGTACGCGGCAATCGAGCCGCTTATTTTAAACAGAATGTTTTTCGACATTATCAATTAATCTCACATCTCCAAGCCAGACAGCAGCAAACCGCCGATCTGCATGTTCTTCCACGTAATCGATTTTGAAACCATCTTTCTCAAGGGCGCCAGCAATATCATCAATGGGTTTAGAGGCGCGTAGACGTTCGTAGAGCAAGGAGGCCTTTTGGCGTTCTGCGATGCTTAACTTCGTGTTCCTCGAACTCAAAGCGAGGCCGTCTTTGGCTCGAACAGTTTCACAACCGATGATTTCAATGTCCAGAAAAAGAGCTTCAGCCATATCCTTGATCAACAGATATTGTTGGAAGTCTTTTTTGCCAAAATAGGCTTTGTTCGGTTGTACGAGGTTAAAAAGCTTCAGCACAACGGTGAGAACGCCATCGAAATGTCCTGGCCGATGTTGTCCACAAAGTTGTTTTGAGAGTGCATTTTCGCGCAAAATAAAGCGATAATCGTCGGCATAGATTTCGGATGCGTTTGGCATGATGAGCGTGTGTACGCCGGCCTCTTCAAGAAGTTTGATGTCTGCATCCAGGGTTTTTGGGTAATGTTGAAGATCAGCATTGTTATCAAATTGGGTGGGGTTGATGAAGATGCTGACAAGAGTATGTTTGTTTTCCTGAATGCTTCGTTCGACGAGTTTCATGTGGCCAGCGTGCAGGGCGCCCATGGTTGGTACAAAACCAAGAGGTCCGGACGAGAGTTGTTGCCGCGCTTTGCGCCACGTTTCAATGCTCTTATAAACCTGCATCAATAGCTCTCTTCACGGTTTGGGAATTCACGGTTCTTCACATCAGCATCGAATTTATTGAGGGCGTTTAGGATATCGCTATAACCGTTTAAATAAGTACGCAAAAAACGCGGGCTGAAGTCCTTGTTCATGCCAAGCAAGTCTTGCCAAACCAAAACCTGGCCAGAAGTTGCGGGGCCGGCACCGATGCCAATTGTTGGGATGCTGAGTTCATCGGTCACTTTTTTCGCAAGATCAGCAGGAACCATCTCTAAGACCAAAGCAAAGACACCCGCTTTCTCAAGTTCGTGGGCGTTGTCTAAAAGCGCATCCGCATCACTTTGTGTCGTGGCTTGTAATGTATGGCCGCCAAGGTGATGTACCGATTGTGGCGTAAGGCCTAAGTGACCCATGATGGGAACGCCCGATTCACAAATATGGGCGATGGTTTTAAGCGAACCGTTTGCGCCTTCAATTTTGAGCGCAGTGGCCCCACTTTTCATCAGCATGTCGACCGCCTGCATGGTGGCATTGAGATTGCCGCGATGGGCCAGAAAAGGCATGTCGGCGATAACCATTTTGTTTGGGGCGCCTTTAGAGACAGCAGCGGTATGCCAGCACATCATCTCAAGAGTGGCATGAACCGTGGTCGGATGGCCATGCATGACCATCGAAGCGCTGTCGCCGACAAGAAGAGCGTCGATGGGTGAGTTGTTGAGGATACATGCGGATGTATAATCGTAGGCGGTCACCATGGAAATTTTCCGACCTTCTTCTTTGAGTCGGGAGAAATCTTTAATGCTTGGCATGGGATGCTTCCTTGCTTTCAAGCGCGGTGAATGTTTTGACAAATGCGGCGTAGACATCTTTAAAAGGCTCGCCCTCAAGACAGTCGAGATGTTCTTTGATGGTGTTTTTGTCGCCTCGTGCCAATGGACCACTTAAGGGGTTGGCGTCGTGCTGAAGTTGCTGGGCGACTTTCTCCAGGTAAGGGAAGGCCGCTCTGCGCGGAATGTCAAAGCGGTTTTCGCAGGTGTCAAAGAAGCTCTGCCAAAGCATGGTCGAGAAATTGCCTGCCAGGACACACCAGGCATGATAAAAGTTTTTCAGCTCAGCTTTAACCTCATAGGCGGGGTTGTGGAGTTCAGGAAAGATTGTTTTAAGTTCCGCACGACCTGTTTCGGTGATGAAGGGAATACTTTGGTACTCTTCTAAAGTCATCAGGTTTTGTCCAAAGGTCATCAAGGGATGCGCACTTTCTGCAAGGGGGGTGCTTAAGTTTCCTGAGCAATGGACCCATGTGGGCTTGTGACTTAAGGCAGGGGCTTCCTGGCGTATAAATGCCTCGATGGCGTCATCAGGGATGCACAGGACGATGGTATTGCAATCTTTTGTGGCTCTGGCAAAAGAGATTTGATCCTGTCTTGACCAGCATCGGTACGAGATCTCTAAGAGGTCAAAATAAGCACAAAGATGTCTGGCCAAGCGACCAGCACCAACGAAGAGATATGAAGGTTTTTCAAGCATGGGATAATGCCTACCTTGCGGGACCAAAATAGTGTTGACGCCAAATAGCGGTCAATGTGGTCAAAGATCAAGGTCTTAGAGCGACTTTGTGACGCTTTGTTGGGGCGAGGCCAGCATCATCAAAGCTGTCACTTTTTGTGTCATGGCGCATTTCCTGGCACCCGATGTGTCTGTGAGCAGAGGCTGTGTGTGCCCCGACGAAAAACAACTTGCGGTTAAAAGACACAAAATATCAGGCACTTAGTCGACAAGAAGCGGGGCCTTTGATTCTGGCATAGGCCCTGCAAAAGCACAGGTGTCTGCATAAGCTTAACCAGGAGAAGTACATGAAGCTTAAAACGATCTCTGCCTTGATAATGTGCGGCTGTTTTTTATGGGGTTGCGAGCCCGGTTTATTAATGGTGCCTGAACAAGATATGTTTGGGCCGGAAAATCCCTCGTTAAATGCTGAGGATGGCGCGCCAGAAGAATACCTCGTTGACGAATTTGAACTTAGCGGTTGTGGCGTTGATGAGAGTTTAGAAGATGTGCTGGGCGAAGAACCCTGGGCTGATGAGGTGCGCGGGGGAGACGGCGGCGGTGCCGCAAGAGCTCCTTCTTTGCCAGGTGGGTTGGGACCACAGCGGGTTTTAACATTACTCTTAGAGGCCGGCGGACGACGCTTCTCCGCCGCGGAATTGGCGGCGATACCTCATACAGTTTATGGTGCGCAGGCAGATGAAGGTGTGGCTTTACCTCCCTACTCGGTCAACGAGGCGTTTGCCGCTGACTCCTACGGGCAAACCACCATTGTGGGCATCGATGGTGAACCTGGTGATGCCGATGATGTGTTTGGTCCATTTCAAGTCGATGACTATCGTTGCTCTTCACCCATGAGTGCGGTGAATGAAGCGCTTGAGCGTTACGAGGATGCATTTGACCCGGCGGTTTTTGCCGACGGCGCGCGCTTGTTGCTTATTATGCGTCAAAATACCGAAACGTGCAGGTATGGTGGTGTGGCCACGGGTGGCACCATGCGCTCTCCGGATTTGCCCGAAGGGCTTTTGCATATGCGTCTGGCGGTGGCTTTATATCCGGGACATCGCGTCATTGCCCATGAATTGGGGCATATTATGGGGATGGGGCACACGGGTATTACGCAGTGTTCGGGGGCTGCCTGGGGTGATATTCCTTATCGTAACAATACCAATGCTTATTACGGCGATGCCACTTGCGGCAGCCGAACCTATGCCGACTGGATGGGTTTTATGGGCTTAGGTGGTGCATCTTTTATGTCACATTCGGGCGCCATTGCTAAAGAAGCCTGGGGCTGGTTACGGGAGGATGAGGATGCAACACATCATATCGCCCCGGTTAACGAGAGTGGTTTATATGCCCTTAAGTCAATTTCACATACGGATGTGGCGGGCACGAAAGCGCTTAAAATTCCCCATGGGCCAAATCAGTTTATGTATGTGGAATATCGCCGTGCTATGGAGCATGATGGCACACCGACCATCGATAAAAATGTCGCCGAGAGTGCGTTTTATGAGGAAAGTGATATCTTTTCAGGGGCACTTTTACGGATCGGTGGCGGCAATGGCATGTATCGTCGAAGTTTGCTCTTCGATGCCTATGCCAGCGAAGATGATTTAGATTTGCGTACC
>JASMKV010000298.1 GCA_030749035.1 Myxococcota bacterium
AAGAGGCGCTGGCTGCCGCGACCCCCGAACCAGAGAGCTTTTCAACATACCTTTTTTCACCCGATGTAGATCCTTGTTCTGATGATTTTGCGAAGACAGCGCAATTTGATGGTGACGAGCGCACCATGGTCGATATGATCAATTCTTGTTTAAGCGATGAAATGGCGCGCGATGAACGCATTGTCTTGTTTGGTGAAGATGTGGCCGATGCGTCTCGAGAAGAGGCGCTGGCTGAGGTTAAGGGCAAGGGTGGTGTTTTTAAAACCACACACGGTTTGCAGCGCAAATATGGCTCGCAGCGGGTTTTTAACTCCCCCTTAGCGGAAGCCAATATTGTCGGGCGCGCGGTGGGTATGGCGGTGCGCGGTTTGAAGCCGGTGGTTGAAATACAATTTTTCGATTATATTTGGCCGGCGATGATGCAGATTCGTTCAGAACTGGCATTAATGCGTTGGCGCTCGAATAATCATTTTTCATCGCCGGTCGTGATTCGTTCGACTTACGGCGGCTATTTAAAAGGCGGGGCCGTTTATCACTCACAAACGGGTGAATCGATTTTTACCCATATTCCAGGTCTGCATGTGGTGCTGCCTTCAAATGCATTAGATGCAAATGGACTTTTGCGTACAGCAATGCGTTGTGATGATCCTGTTCTCTTTTTAGAGCACAAGCATTTATATCGGCAGACTTATAACCGGGCACCTTATGCAGGTAAGGATTTTATGATTCCTTTTGGTAAGGCGAATCGAATCGTTGAAGGAACCGATGTGACGCTGATTACTTACGGTGCTTTAGTCAAGCGTGCTATGGATGCTGCGAAGAAGGCAGCGGCAGAGGGAATTTCTGTCGAGGTTTTGGATTTGCGGACGCTCAATCCATATGATTGGGAGGCCATTGCTGAAAGTGTAGAGAAAACGGGTAAAGCCTTGGTTGTTTATGAGGACTCTATGAGTTGGGGGTTTGGTGCCGAGATTGCCGCGCGTATTGCCGATGACCTTTTTGATTATTTGGATGGCCCCGTGCAGCGTATAGCCTCTGAAGATACTTTCGTGGGTTATCATCCAGATTTAGAAAATCGAATTTTACCCCAAACAGAAGATGTGCTGGCAGGCATTAAGCGTTTAGCGCATTATTAGAGAAAGCACGTAAGTGAATGCTTCCTTTTTCTAGGGACCATCTTATTGTTGCAAATGAAATTTTTCTTCAATTCCATTTGAGATAAAGAGTTCGCCGTTGGCACTGACGATAATGGCTTCCATATTTGGGTCGTTCTCTATGATGTGCATGGCTTCATCAGGTGTCATAATAAAAAGTGCGGTGGCCCAGGCGTCGGCTTTTATTCCAGCATTTGTAAGCACGGTGACGCTGCTGTTGTGGTTTGCAGGAAAGCCTGTCCGGGGATCGATGAGGTGATGATAACGTTGCCCATTTTTGATAAAATATTTTTCATAATCACCGCTTGTCGCTACCGCACCCTGATTAATTTCCAAAACCCCTAAGGGTGAGGTTTGACGCGGATGTTCGATGGCGATGCGCCAGGGTTTAAAGTCAGCCTCAGTGGTTGTTCGTATATCACCGCCGGCAAAAACCAAGGCATTTTTGATGCCACCCTCGCGCAAGATAAGCATGGCTTGATCAAGGGCATAACCTTTGGCAATACCACCCAAACCTAAGAGCATCCCTTTTTGCTTTAAGCGTGCTCTTGGGCTTCCGGGTGTAAATGCCCACTGCCGCAATTCAATCTTTTGATCACCGATGAAGGGCAAGCGTGAACGAATGAGCTTTGGATCTGGTATTAAAGCCGTTGAAAAATCCCAGACACCTCGCAGGGCGGCCCAAGTCATGGCAAATGCACCACGTGACCTTTTGGATATTTGTTTTCCTGTTTTTAAGACATGATAGAGTTCGTGGCTGATGGCCAAAGCATTTTTACCTGCCTGGTGGTTGAGCTGGCTTATTTCAGAATCGGGGAGCCATTCGGACATTGTTTTTTCAATATCGGCCATCGCCGCCAGTGCTTGCTTCATGACTTGCGCATCGTGTTCAGGGGCTTGACTCCAGACTTGAATTTGAAAGAGAGTTCCCATGCCCGGCTCTTCATATTTGAGCAGCGTGTAGCCCATTTTTTCGGGCTGGATGATGGTTTCGGGCCCCTGCACGCTCGATATACTGGTGCAGGCATGGAGA
>JASMKV010000299.1 GCA_030749035.1 Myxococcota bacterium
CGGAGACATGCATCAGTATCATATTGCGCAAGTGATCCGCCGTTACCAGGCAGACATGAAGCCGATTCTTGTGCATGAAGGGCTGAACGAAACCATTGTTTATCTGGAAAACGAAGTATTTGAAAAGCCCGTCAACCATCGCCTGGTAACAAACAATATGTCGATGACAATGAACCGGGTTGTTGACCGCCGCTATATGAATCTTTTTGCTTATCTGCCCTGGGCTTTTCATGAAGAGCCCAAGGATGCCTTGTTGATCTCTTACGGCATGGGGAACACGGCGAGTGCGCTGACCGATATTGAAACTTTAGAGCATATTGATGTGGTCGATATTTCCGAGGAGATTGTGGATTTTAGTGATTTGGTTTTTAAGCACAAGCCAAAGCACCCGCTCGCAGATTCAAGGGTCAAGGTGACGATTGAAGATGGGCGTTTCTTTTTAAACAGTAGGGAGAAGAAATACGATATCATTACCGGAGAGCCACCACCGCCAAAAGCCAAGGGTGTGGTGAACTTATATTCGCAGGAATATTTCCAGCTTATGAAGAGTCGTTTAAAGCCAGGTGGGCTGGTCACCTATTGGTTGCCACTGCATTCGTTGGAGCTAGAGGATACCAAAAATATCGGCAAGGCATTTTGCAATGTGTTTGCGGACTGCAGTCTTTGGCGTGGGGTTCGTGATGACTGGGTTTTGATGGGTGGCAAGGGTTTCCACAAAGGCCCGTCGAAAGAGCACCTTCAGCAGGTGTGGTCTAAGTCGCAGGCCCGTTTTGAATTAAACAATATCCTTCTGGAAACGCCAGAAGCAATGATTGCAACGTTTTTAGGAGATGCAAAGCAGCTGGAGGAGTTTTGGGGTGATGCATTACCTTTAAGCGATAGGTACCCCAGACGTCTTTCTATCGATTTCCCTTTGACTGTTCATTCGGATTTGGTGGAGTGGTCCAGGACAGAGAAGAGAGAAAAGCGTCTACAGGAAAGCTCCTGGCTTCGTCTCTTTTGGCCGGAAGAATTCTTCGCCGATGAGCAGAGTCTCAATGTGCAGCGTTTGCTGCAAACTCTATGGGGCTTTAATCCGGCAAAAAAACCGCGAACGACCTTACATCTCATTGAACAGATTCAAAGCCATTCGAAGTTGGAACATCTTGTGGCGCGCATCATGGCTTCCGACGCGGATGTATTGCGCATCGTTCAAAGTTTACAACAAGAAGAGTCAGACAAGGATATTGAATACCACCGAGCCGTCGATGCCCTTACCCGAAGAGATTATCAAAAAACCATCGAGCACTTTGTCCGCTATATAAAGCATGGCGGAACGGATACACACGTGCCTTATGTCATGGCCTATGCTGCATGTCGCCAAAAGAATTTAAATGGGGAGTTTGAGTTGCCCGAAGCATTGTTGGGTCATGCGGTTCTTAAGGATAAGGACTTTGGGATATGGCTGCGAAATACAGTCGGGTCGGAATGTGTGTGGCCGGACATGTAAAATGCATCTGCGGGCACCGTTGAGGGCGCCCGCAAGAGAGTTTTCGATTTAACAGTTCTGAAGGCATGAGCCGGCGGTATCCCCGGCAGATTCAATCATGCAGGTATAACCTTCGGCACATGTTGTTGAAGCATCACAGGTTGCCGCATCTGCAGGAAAGGTCCCTGAGCTGGTGGCGCAAACGTTGAGTCCAGTTTGCTGCGTGGGGAAACATGTTTGGCCTTCGGCGCAGGAGCCTCCGCCTTGTGAGGCGTATGCGGAACAGTCACATGCTTGCTGCGCATTGGCATCAGTGCATACTGAAGCGTTGATTTGGTCACAGCTGGCTGCCTCATAAGAATTCACTTGATCCTGAGTTGGTGGACTTTGCTCACATTGCGCCGCGCACTGTTCAACGGTACCGACAGCGCCTGGTTGACAGCTTAAGTTGCCCATACAGCTGATTTGTTTTTCACAAATCACAACACAATCGGATTTTTCTTCTTCCTGTGTGTTGTTGTTGTTATCACCCGTGCTTTGGGTATTTAAGTCACCGTTATTTTTGACTTTAGGTACACCTTGCTCTTCTTCGGCACCACAGGCCGCCAAGCTTAAGGCAGCGGCTATGGCGAGGGTCATACAGGCAAAGCCAAATCGATTCATAGAGTTTTCGTATTTCATATTTAAGTCCTTGTTCTTTTGGAGAAGCTTCGTTATGTGAATCCCCTGCATCCTGGCCCGCATGGGTCGAGCAGATGTAGAAGGTTCATGAGTATTATCGGTCCGATTGGATGGGTGATGCGTAAAAGTAGCCTACAGGGTTCCATGATGGATCAACTGGCCCCAGTGTTTGTTTTACACAATGTGAAAAGAAGGGCTAAGTCCATGTATTCTTTATATTTTATTTTGCTCCTCATGGGGGCGCAGACGGCGGTTTTGGAAGAAGCATCGCCTGATTTATCGGCTTTTGTTGGCGACTATGAACTCCTTAGCCGCCAGGATGATAAATCCAGGCGGCAAGCAGCGATTGAGGCTGGGGCGCAGCAGTTTAATTTTCTGATTCGGCCTATTGCTCGGGCGCGGATAGAAAAGAGCTGTTTTGTGCTCTCTAGGCTTAGTTTCAGGGAAAAGGACGGTGTTTTGACCCTGAACAGCGAACGTAACATGCCGCTGACCTCACGCATCGATGGCAATCCGGTGGATGCACGAACGCATGAGGGCGAAGCCATCAAATTTTGGCGTTTATGGAACGAGGATAATTCCTTTGTGCAAATAATTCAAAGTGAACGTGGCAAACGTCGGGCGCGTATGTCGTTGAATGCAGATGGAAGCATCTTGACCATTGAAGTACAGATCTTGTCTGACAAGCTCGATGGCCCACTGGACTACGTAAGCCACTATCGTCGGCGCTGATGCTCTCCGCGTTGGCGGTTGTCGCCTGAGCCTTGCTCCCCGGTATCGAAATTCATGGGGCCGCCGCCTTGCTTATGTTCACGACGCTGACGTCGTTTTTCGCCACGCTCACCACGTTGCCGCTTGCGCTCCTTGCGCAGTATTTTTTTTAGCTTTTTGCGTTGCTCTTTGGTGAGCAGAGGACGCACCTTTAAGAGTAGCCCAATCCTATTTTTGCGTAAATTGGTTTCAAGCCCACCCATTTCTTCAACAAGCTCCATCATTTTTTTCTCTGAAGGGTTGTCAGAGCTCATCATTTGTTGAAAGTCGAGTCGGGCCCGATCGAGTTTCGAGCGAATCTCAATGGCTGCTCGATCCGCTTCATAGCTCGCAGCCTTGACCTTCTCGAGTACATCGTCACTTAAGCCTAAATCATCAGCCGCCCGTTCAAGCAACTTGTAATCAATCTCCATGCCGCCTTGTGGGCGGGCTTGTACATTGGTGCAGATGATAAGCGCTGCCGTAAAGACCATGGTGCGCATTATAAAGTTATTATTTCCAAGCATTGTTATCTCCTTGTTTTATAAATATTCGCTTAAATCGATTTCGCTGACTTGTTCATTAGGGAAAAGCCATTGGGCTATGGCTGTATCATTATCGTTTAACTCCCAGCCTAAGGTGTATTCGATTTCTTGGTACTCATGGGACTCGCTTTCGAGCATATCGTCCTCTAGCGAGGATTCTGCTTCGTAGACGAGAGCCAGCCAGTGTTGATGTTCTGCTGGCGGAGCTTGTTCTGTGAAGAAGAATACACCGAAAAGCAGCCCGGCACTCAAAGCACCAGCGAGCCCAAGCCAAAGGGCAGCATTGCGTGAGGGTTTTCTTTGTGAAAGTTCCCGCATCACTTTGGCTTCAAGTGCTTGTTCGTCCATATCGCTAAATGGTGAAGACGTGCCGATGGCTTCAAGTTGTGCGATCAGTTCTTGTTTTGAGTCTTGTTCTTGCATCACACAACCTCCCTTGTATGTTTAAGTTCTTCACGTAACTTTTGCAGGGCCCGATTCAAATGACTTTTAATGGTGCCGCTTGCTTTTCCTAAAATCTTGGCTGTCTCATCAACGCTCATGCCTTGCATGTAAATAAGAATGATGACATCGCGTTGGTTGGTGCTCAAGTGCTGCAGCGCTTTGATGATCTCTTGCTGCAGATCATGACGCTCAAGATTTTCCTCTTGCTTAGGGGGCATGGGCAGGTCAACTTTGCTCTTTAAAGCAAAAATCTTAAGCAGGTCTGCTTTACGCTTTTGCCGCTGGTTGTAACGTTTCGCCTCTCTAACGAGTATTGTATAGAACCATGTTGAGATTTTAGATTCCCCACGAAACTTGGGTAGAGCGCGGTGGGCTTTCAAGAATGCTTCTTGAGTGACATCTGTAGCGGCGGATTTGTCGTTGACATAACGGTAAGCAAGGGCCAGTG
>JASMKV010000300.1 GCA_030749035.1 Myxococcota bacterium
ACACAAATAGGTTCCCATGGTATTTAATCCTTATCAATCCTTGGTCTCCGCCAGTGCGACGGATAGCCCAACGCGACTCATTTATCGCCTTAAGTTGAGTGGACAGCAGCCGCAAATCCACATCTCCGCACACGAAAAACGGTCCTCGGCAGCCCTCACCGATGATGAGTTACGCAACATCATGCCTAAACTCCATGCGCTTGATGTGCCTATCGTTCAAGAGCTTCGCTCGGGCACCATTATGGGACAAATTGGCCCTGCAGCATTGGCCAAACTCCTTCCCCTGCTTGAAAAGCGCAGATCATATATTGCAGACGAAAGACTTCGTATTGCTGAACATGAGCTCTTCCCAAGGATTAAAATAGATTCACTGCCGGGTAAGCCACTCTGTTTGATTTTTGGGCTTAACGACCGTAAAGGCCAATGGGTCGACTTAGATGGCAAAAACCTCATTGCGGGTTCCCAAGCCTACCTGCTTGAAAACTCTGTCGCCAAGCCTATCGCCTCACCAGGGCCTTGGCATCTTGCACGCTGGGCCAAGGCGCCGATACTCGAACTGCGAAGAGGTTTGCACCCACAAGAACGCGACCAGTTGGTCCAGGAGCTAGCCGAAGCGGGTGTGCCGGCAAGCGATTTGGAAAAGCTGGCCATCCAAAGGGGCACCCCGGAGCACATCATTCTACGTATTATTCAAAACGATGCGCCACAGGAGAGTCCACTCATCAGCGTACAACTTTTTGCTGAATATCGTGGCAATAGATTTGCGCTCAACAGCAGAGCCGAAACCAACGCCTTTGTCATACTCGACTGCGATGAACAAGGCATCATGGAACGCGATCTTGAAGCTGAACATGAAGCCCGCCAACAAGTACAACAGCTTGGCTTTCGTTTTGACCGTTCGAAAAACGCTTTTTTTGCACGCGGTGAAAAAGTCTTGGCCGCGCTCGATCCTAAAGCGGGACTTTTACCTCCGCACTGGATTATCGAGCAAGCCAAAGAAGCCCCGAAGTATTATGATGATTTAGAAATCATTCCGCATCTAAAAATGGTGAAAGACAAAGGCCTCTTTGAACTCTCTTTGCAGATCTATGCACTGCAAGGGGACGAACGCGTTGCAGATCTGACGACGATTAAAGATGTTCTCAAATGGATGCATTCGGGTAAACAGTATCTGAAACTCAAAGATGAAAAATTTGTCGCGCCTTCGGCAATGTGCCGACAAACCCTGACCATCCTTGAGCATCTTGGCGCCGATACAGAACAAATCCTGATATCACCCTTGTGCATTGGGCTCCTGCAAGCCTTGGGTGAGACCACCGCAATGGAAATTGCCGACCAGGCAACGAAAGCGTGGATAGAGGAACTTTTGGCCAGCGATAGCCCACAAGAGATCGATGTTCCAAAAGGCCTGAAAGCAACCTTGCGCACCTATCAAAGACATGGGCTCAATTGGCTGGCCATGCTGCATCGCCACCGTCTTACCGGTATTCTTGCCGATGACATGGGGCTTGGAAAAACTGTCCAGACCTTGGCGCTCTTGCTTTATGCACAGGAACGAGAACAAGTAAAACGCCCCTCCATCGTTGTCGCGCCAACTTCGGTTATCGGCGTGTGGCGGGATGAGGCAGCACGTTTCACACCAAGCCTCAAGGTTGGCTATTGGTATGGTACGCCTGAGGAAAGAAGGAAAATCAACGTCGAAGACTACGACTTCATCGTCACCTCCTACGGTATTCTTAGGCGCGATGCGGAAGTATTAAGCAAGACATCTTTTCAATACATTATTCTCGATGAGGCCCAGAGCACCAAGAATGCAAAAAGTCAAAACGCTAAAACCTTGCGCCTGCTTAAAAGTGAACGGCGCTTGGCGCTGACAGGTACACCCATCGAGAATAAGCCCGAAGACCTTTGGTCGGTTTTTGATTTTCTCGCACCGGGCTTCCTTGGCAATTTGCGTCGCTTTAGAGAACTCTATGCCCGTCCCATTGATCGTGGTGAAAAAACGGCGCGCCGACTGCTGCGCACCCGCATTGCGCCATTGGTGCTTCGGCGTCTCAAAGATGAAGTGGCCAAAGAGCTACCACCTAAGATTGAAGTCACCATGCGCTGCGACATGCTTCCGGCACAACGCAAACTCTACGATGAGCTGGCCAACAAACTGCGTGCAAGTGTACAGCAAAAAATTGCGGATGTCGGGGTCCAAAAAGTCCATTTGGATGTGCTCGCGGCCTTAACCCGCCTACGCCAAGTGTGCTGTGATCCGGCTTTACTGCCTGGCCCCAAAGACTTCGAACGGCCACCTTCAGCCAAAACAGAACTTTTCGAAGAACTCATGCGCGAAGCGCTTGACTCGAATCGACGTATTGTTGTTTTTAGTCAATTTGTTTCCATGCAAAAGCGTCTCATTCCTATCATTAAAAAACTTGGTGTTAACCCCTTATGGCTGCATGGCGGCACCAAAAATCGCGACAAAGTGGTTAAAGCATTTCAAGATCCAGACGGACCGCCGGTCATCGTTGTTTCACTCAAAGCTGGTGGTACTGGTGTGACCCTGACCCGCGCCGACACGGTCATGCATTTTGAACCGTGGTGGAATCCAGCGGTCGAGCATCAAGCCACCGACCGAACCCACCGTTTGGGGCAAAAACAGCAAGTCACCGTCTATAGACTCATCTGTAGACAATCGATTGAAGAGAGGGTTTTCGCCCTGGCCCAACGTAAAGAGGGCTTGGCTAAAGAACTCTTGGGCGCCGAAGGCGAAAGTGGTGCCAAGCGCATCAAGGCCACCGATGTGCTTGAGCTCCTGGGCATCTAAGGCCCTCTGCCCCTAAGGGCTGCCGCCTTTTCGCACTGGACCCCGTGCCTTCTTTGCGCTAGATGCGCAGCATAACAATGACGGGAGAAGAACATGCGCTACAACGTACAAGCCCATATCAATGGTGAGTGGATCAGCACAAACGAAACGACAAACAACATCAATCCGGCGAACACCGAAGAGATTCTGGGCAGCAGCCCGATGCTCAGCAAAGCGGATACGCTTAAAGCCATCGACGCTGCTGAGAAAGCCTATCCCGCCTGGCGCGCGACACCGGCCCCTAAACGGGCAGACATTCTTTATAAAGTCCTCAAGCTCATGGACGAACGACGCGAAGAACTGGCGCAGGCACTGA